>JAAZNR010000678.1 GCA_012798155.1 Thermogutta sp.
GAGTCGCTGGCCAAGCACGCCGCCCTCCGCCGCCTCCGGCTCCGCGGCACGGCGATCACCGACGCCGCCATGCGGGTTTTGGCGAAGTTGCCCCAATTGAGCGACCTCGACATCAGCGAAACGGCCGTGGGAGACGCAGGCATGGAGGCCCTGTCGGAGGCCAAAGCCCTGACCAAGCTCAACTTGTGGAGCACGCAGGTGACGGATGCGGGGTTGGCACATCTCGGAAAGATGACGCAGCTTACCTGGCTGAACCTGGACAATACGAAGGTGACGGACGCAGGCCTGTCGCACCTGGCTTCCTTGCAGGCCCTGGAGTTCCTGCACCTCGGCCGGACGGCGATCACCGACGGGGGATTGAAGCCGCTCGCCGAATTGAAGCGGCTGCGGACGCTGCACGTCACGCGGACGCCCGTCACCGATGTTGGCGTAGAAGTTTTGCGCCAAGCCTTGCCGGACTGCGAACTGGTCACCAGGGTCCCGGAGGATGCGCCGCCCGGCAAACCGTGAACGGTTCGGGGGGAATGGGGAATAAAAGGAAACGCAGACACCCAGAGGGCGTCAAGCGGCGGCGACCGCCTCGTTCTCCGTGCCCTCTGCGCCCCCTGCGTTTCAAAATCCGGTACCCGTTCACGGGCCGGCCCGGTCTGTCTTTGAAACGCAGAGGTCGCGGAGAAAAAAGAATTGGTAGCCGCGACTCTGCGACTCTGCGTTTCCAGCCCTTTATTCCCCGAAGGCCAACACTATCCGGTTCCGGACGGGTGGGAGTTCCGGCCGGGTGACTGGGGGCTTCGCTACGCTATGACGCCGGCCGCGCGGCCGGAGCCTGGAAGTATGGGATCTGAAACCGGACCGGAAAGCGGCGGGTGGCCGCTCCCCGGTCGGCGTTCATCAAGGCAGGGCGCATGGGCGGCGAATCGGCCTCACTTGCCCATCTTGCGAAGGTTCCGGATACAGCCGCGGATGGCGTCGAGCGGGCCGCCCGCGTAGCTCTCCTGTTCCACGATGTACCACTCGGTCCCGCCGGTGGTCTCGCAAATCTTGAACACGCGTTCCCAATCGACGTCGCCCTCGCCGATCACGGCGCCCTGCTTGCCGCCGTATTCCTTGAGGTGAACGGTCTTGGCCTTGCCCGGGAACCTTTCCAAGATGGCATAGGGATCACCGCCGCCGCCCAGGCAATTGCCGATATCCAATTGCATGACGACCTCGGGCGCGGTCGCGGCGAAGAAGACCTCCCAGGCGGTCTCGCCGTTCAATTTGCGGAAGTCTCCGCCGTGGGCGTGGTAGCCGACCAGCATCCCCCGGTCCTTGACCTTTTCCGCCAGATCGTTGAAGACCTTGGCGGTTTCCACGGCCTTTTCTTTGGTCGCGAAGAAGCTTTCGGCAAGATAGGGGCAAATCAAATACTTGTTGCCGATGGTTTGGTTGAACTCCACGGTGGCGGCCAGGTTTTGCGGTTGCAACGTGTCCCAGCCGGTGTGGGTGCCGCAGCATTTCAGCCCGGTGTCATCCAGCATCTTGCGGAGATCGGCGGCGGAGTGACCGTAGTATCCGGCGAACTCGACGCCCTCGTAGCCCATCTCCTTGACGGCCGCCAGGACGCGGGCGAGATTCTTGGCTGCGGCCTCGCGGACCGAATAGAGTTGCACGCCGATGGGGATTTTCTTCTCGGCGGCCCAGGCCGGCAGCCTGCCGCACGCCGCGAACAGTCCCGCCGCCGCGGCGCTTCGCAAGACGTCTCGTCGTGAAAGACTCATCTCCAATCCTCCCAATGCAAGTCGATAGTGGTGGGGTCTCCGCGAAAACCGACGCAGAGCGGAGATCGAAACCTCCAGTATAGCCCGGCCGTGCCCCGGATTCTCGCCCCCGCGCGATGGGCTGGGGATGAACGGCGGCTGCGGCGAGGCTGGGGGCTTCGCCGGCGAGGCTGGGGGCTTCGCTCCGCTGCGACCCCAGCCACCCTGAATCGGGCAGGCGGCCGGCCAATCGGTTTGCACGCGGCCGGCCGATCGTTTTGCAGCCAACCATTCAGCACTTTTGCAAGCAACCATCAGCACTTTTACAGGCAACTACCGGCACTTTTGCAGGCAACCACCGGCACTTTTACACGCAACCACCGGCACTTTTAGAGCTGGACTTTTGCAAACTGCTCCCCTCTCCCTCTGGGAGAGGGGCAGGGGGTGAGGGGTTGGTGAAGTGAGGCAATCACGGCCAGCCGTTTTCACGCCCAATTGCCCTCACCATAACCCTCTTCCAAGGCGGACGAGAACTCGTCACCACAATTTGCAAAAGTCCAGTTACAGGCAACAATTCAGCTCTCTTGCAGGCAACCGTCCAACCACTTGGTACCCAGGCACGGAACCTTTCCCCGCGCAGCCGCCCAACGCGGTTCCCCGGGGAGTGCCCTCAACCGAAGTTTGCCCCGCTGCGTTGTATAATGAAGGATTCCGCAGGGGATATTACGCCGCCGAGGGTCGTCCGGCGGCCGCAGTCGACGGCAGCGCCGTTCTCCCGTTGGACAAAAAGGAAGATAAGAGGCATGGCGTCCACGCAGTCGGCGGATCCCGCTGAACCATCGCAATCCCGCTCCTTGTTTGCCGCATTACCGACGGTAAGCTCGGACCATCCCTTGCACGCCCTCCTGCGGCGGCGGATTGCCGTCATCGACGGCGCGATGGGGACCGAGATTCAGCGTCTGGGTTTGGACGAAGAGGCGTTTCGGGGGATCCGCTCCGCGGTCGGCCGCGCCGGCGGCTGTTCGTGCCCCGCCCATGCCGCGCCGGCGGACTTGCGGGATCACGGGCGGCCCTTGCAGGGCTGCAACGACTTGCTCTGTTTGACGCAGCCGGAGGCCGTTACGGAGATTCACGCCGCCTATCTGCGAGCCGGGGCCGACATTCTCACGACCAACACGTTCAACGCCAACCGCATCTCGCTGGCCGACTACGAGCTGAGCGACCGGGTGCGGGAAATCAATCTGGCGGCGGTATGTTGCGCCAAACGGGCGGTGGAGTCCCTTGCCCGCGAGGGCGGCCGCCCCGGCCCGCGCTTCATCGCCGGTTCCCTCGGTCCCACCAACCGCACGGCTTCGCTTTCGCCCGACGTCAATCGGCCGGGCTATCGGGCGGTGACGTTCGACGATCTGCGGGCGGCCTATTACGAGCAGGCGGAGGCCTTGTTGGACGGCGGAGCGGACGTTCTGCTCTTCGAGACGGTCTTCGACACGCTGAACTTGAAGGCGGGCCTCTTCGCCGTGGAGGAGCTGTTCGAGCGTCGCGGGCATGCCGTGCCGGTGATGGTGTCGTGCACGATCGTGGATCGCAGCGGACGCACGCTCTCCGGCCAAACGTTGGATGCCTTTCGGATTTCGATCGCCCATGCCCGGCTCTTCAGCGTGGGGATCAACTGCTCGCTGGGCGCGGCGATGATGCGGCCGTTCGTGGAGGAGCTTTCGCGCCTGGCCCCGGTGTGGACGAGCTGTTACCCTAACGCGGGATTGCCGAACGAATTCGGCGGCTACGACGAGACGCCGGAGCAGACCGCGTCGGTCTTGGCGGAGTTCGTCGCCCAGGGTTGGCTGAACATGGTGGGCGGCTGTTGCGGGACGACGCCGGAGCACATCCGCGCGATCGCCGAGGC
>JAAZNR010000679.1 GCA_012798155.1 Thermogutta sp.
CCCAGACCTGCACGTCTCCCCAGCTTTCGAGGAAGTGGGCCTGCGGCAAGTACCAGCCGCACAGGCGGGACGTTTCGTTCTCGTATACGCCCAGATGAGCGGAAAACTCCAGTTTCGGCAACCGCTCGGCGAGGGGCACGTCGGCGGGGGCGTCGTAAGCGGGATTCCCCCCCAGGACCAGCAGCCCGCGAATCTCGCCCGCCGACATCGCATCGGCCAGCCTCTTGACGGCCCGCACGTGCGTCGGCCGGTCGGGATCGGGTACCGGGTAATAGAGCAAGGTCGTTCCGCGGTTCTTCAGCAGGTCATTGATCCGGGCGACGGCGGCATGGACCTCCGGCGGCGCGGCCGGACCGGCCGCCGCCAGCCCCCGCGAGCCGGCCTCCCAAAGATCGCTCGCCGCCACGGCAAGGAACTTGGCCGCGTCCGCCTTTCCCGGATTTCCGGCGGATTCGACCTCGGCTAACTCCGTAAGCTTCTCTCCCGACGCGAGACGCTTCACGGCCGCCTCCAGCGCCGTTGCGAACAGCGCGAGTCGCCGCGGCGAGAGCGGCAACCGGTGATCGGCCGACGCGCCCGTGATGCTGTGACCCGACTCCACCACGTACAGCCGGCTCATGCGATCGGGGGTGCCGTCCCGCGTCGCGGCGAAGTCGCGGGTCCAGCGGACCGCTCCCGGCATCCCGCCGAAAAAGTCGGCGTCCAGGGAAAGGATTACGCGAGCCTGATCCAACCGATAGAACGGTTGCAAAGGTCGTCCGAATGCCGCCCGCGTCCCCAATCGGGCGTTATCGTCACTCCAGGGCTCGTATTCGAACCACTGCACGCCCGGCCATCGGACATCGATCGCACGCCGCAGCCGGGCCAGCGTAGGCGAGGAGCTTGCCTCGGCCAGGATCGCCAACCCGCGTCCCTCCGGGGCGGACTGCAAGAACCGGCCCAGGGCGTCGCGAAAGGCGTCCCACGAGGCGATTTCCCGCCGTTTGCCTTCGCGGCGAACGACGTCCCGCCCGCGGTCCGGGTCATACAGCTCCAGCACCGCCGCCTGGGCGAAGACGTCGGTTCCGCCCAAGCTCAGGGGATGGCCGGGGTTGCCTTCCAGCTTGATCGGCCGACCGTCCACGCACGTGGCTACCAAGCCGATGGGAGTCCCCGCTAGGTCCATGGCGGTGGCATAGCGTTCCGCCTTGCCCGGGACGCGACCGATCGGCCGGTGCACGAAGGGCGCGATCTCCTCCTTTTCCCAGCGGCAACCGCCCAGACCGGCCAGCGCCAACGACGCCCCCATCAACTGCAACCAACGGCGACGGTGCACCCCCTCCGGCTCGATGCCGTGCGGAAACTCCTTCGCGAGCATCTCGCGAAACCGCGGCGTGTCGGCCGGCTCTTCCAAGGTCCGCCAGTACGGGCTGCGACGCGAGGAAGGGCCGGGATATTGGATCGAAATCGGGTCTAGCGATGACATGTCGAACAATCGGCGGACGGTTGGATGTTGTTCCGGCGACGAATCTCTTGACCGATGCGAAGCTGTTCCTCGGGCGATTCGGCCTGCCGGCCCAGGTCCGTGATTTGATCCTGAGGTCGCAGGCGCGGATCGGGGTTGCGATGGCACTCCAGACACCAGCCCATGCGAAGCGTCTTGGACTGGAACACGCGCTCCATGCGATCCACCCGATCATGACACTCCACGCAACCGACGCCGCGGTTGACGTGGGCGCTGTGGTCGAAGTACACGAAGTCCGGCAGATCATGGACGCGGACCCAGGGGACCGGCTTGCCGCTAGCGTAGCTTTCCCGCACGGCGGCCAACTTGGGACTGTCCGCCGCGATCGCGGTATGGCAATTCATGCAGATTTCGGTGGAGGGCACGGCCGCTTGCGCCGCCTTTTCCACCGTGGTGTGACAATAACGGCAATCCAGCCCCAGCTCGCCGGCGTGCAAGGCGTGAGAAAACGGGACCGGCTGGGCGGGCGCGTAGCCGACGTCGATGGTTTGAGGGTCCGCCGCGAACCACGCCACGCCCAACACGTAGATCGGCGCCAGCAGCAGAACGGCGCCGAAGATCGGGCGAGCCTGATCGACCCACGGTGGCAGGAGCGGTTTCGGCATATCTCAAGTCGAAAACGATTCAGTTCCAGGGACCCGTATGCTGTGGTCGAAATCCCGCCCCGCCGACCTGGGGCGGACCCGGCGTGGGATCGCAGGCCGTGCCGTGATAGAGCTTGCGGAACGGGAAAAAATTCCCCGTGAAAACGGCCGTTCCGCTCGGCCGCGGCAGAGAACTCTTTCTCCCCGTCCCGCCCAAGCCGAGCACGATGTCATTATCGCCTGTCGTTTTTGTTTTTCAATTATAGCGACCGACGGTGGTGACTTCGACTGGGGAGATCGGCGCCCCGCCGGGCAGACAGAACCCGCAGGACATTTTGGAAACTTGCCGGCGGAAACCGCGACGACTCGGAAGGGCTTTTGCTTTTTGCATCAGTTCGATGAGCCACCATCGTAAGCTGGTGGTGTTATCGCGCCGAAACCCGGGCCGCCGGCGTAAGCTGGTGGTGGAAGCGCCGCGAAACGTACCGGCTGGGGGCTGCGCTTCGCTCCGACCCCAGCCACCCGGCCGGCGGCGGCTCGCGCTCGCGCGTTGCGCAGCACCTTTGCTTTTTGCATCAGTTCGATGAGCCACC
>JAAZNR010000680.1 GCA_012798155.1 Thermogutta sp.
AAATCCTGCCAATCGCGGACCTCGCTGATCTTGGCGAAGGGCATCCATAGGCCGTGCCGAGAGAGACGGCGGACGAACGATTCAGGGAAGAGCCGTTGATATTCCTCCCACGCCGCTCGGAATGCCCACTCCGCGTCGAAGGTGAACGACACCAATCGCAGCGTCGCCTCCGGCTTTTCCTTGGTAAGGCCCAAATCGAAAGCCGCGAAAAGCTCGCCCGTCCCCGCACTATATCCGCAGCGGTACACGGCCGGGTAGGACATATCGATACCTATCGCGACCCCACAGCGGCCGCCGGCGATGGCCGCCAAGGGCCAACGGGACAAACCCCGGCCGGTCCCCGCCCGCGTCGGGGAAACGATCATGTATTCCCCATCCGGCGCCGTCCCTTCGGTAACGTCCGGCGCTCCGCACCACATTACCGGCCCTTGGTTGTCGGCGCGGACCCAGGCATCGGAAAGAGAAAAGACCAACGTCACCGCGCGATCGCGCCCCGTGGTATCCTTGAGCTTGACCTCGTAGAAGGCGGTACGCTCGGGCGATTTTCTCGATGCCTCCGCCGGCTCGGAACGGCACACGTCCAACTCCAGCCCCAGGGCCGCTCGGTCGATGGCGACGAAGTCCGAATCGGCGGCGACGTCTCGAACGCTGAAGCCGTCGTGTGGGCGATCGGGCCGCAAACACGGAACGCCGTCGAATCGTACGACCGGCCCCTCGGTCTTCAGTTCGTGCAGTCGGGCATGGCGAAACGACGCCCGCCCCGAATGTCCCCGAAAGAGCAGGTAGAGCGAAACTCGCTTGATCGGCTTATCGGGAAAGACAAGCACCTTGGCACGTTCCCAGTCGTGACTCCCCGTGGAGAACGCGGACGATTGCCCCCACAGCGGCGTGCCGTCCTGATAGACCAAGTCCAAATAAAGGGAGTAATTCGAGTCCTTTCCACCGCCCACATTGTCGGCCGCGCTTTCGGCGAAGGCCGCGATCGGCGTCGGCCGGGTCTGGTTCAGCTCCAAGGTTTGCACGGCGCCGCGTTGGACCGTCGCGGTGCCATTGTCGCAGATGAAGACCCCGCCGTCACCTTGTGCATAGCCTTCGCCGTAAGGGCGCCAGGCATCCGGCTCGAGGAGGTTTTCACCCTGCCCTTGGTCGCGGAATAAGCGGCGAACCACGGCCGGCCCGTCCGCCGCCTCGCCGGGAGACGCCGAGAGGTCCGAGAGCACGACGCCGCCGACGGCCGCCACGGTAAGACACGCGAACGTCAGCCCGCGCTTAGTCCAACCTACTCGGCTGGAGCCGAACATGGCAATTGTTCCTTTGGTCGTTCCCCGGCGATCATGGTGCTTTCTGAACGGCAACATCTTTCGCGTCTCCTTGGACCGTAGCCGATCACGCCCCTGTGCCCGGTCTGTCATTGCAACGCGGAGGCGCAGAGAATGCTTTTGAAACGCAGAGGGCGCAGAGGACGCGGAGAAAGAAGAATTGATAGGCCGCAACTCTGCGTTCTCTCCGTCTCTCCGTCGCTGCGTTCCCATCCTTTCATTCCGCGTAGCCGTCCCAGGGCCGTTGCAAACCCCAAAAGGTATCCAGCCAATTCACGCCCGAAGCAAGCAGTCCCATCTTTGCAGGCTTCCCCGCAGGCATCGGGGCGCTCCTCGTGAACGGTTACCTTGGGCCGCCCCGCAGTTCACGAACCCGTTCTATCGCCCGACTTCCTCGAGCCGCACTTTGACGACCAGCCGATGATCGGCCTCCAGCCGCAGCGGCTGCGAAAACTCCAAGACCAATCGACCGCCGGCGGCGGAGGTCGTCACGGGCGTCTCCTGCTCGTCCACGGCGGCGTGCACGGCGGCGACGCGAGTACCGGGCGGCAATCCCGCGACAAAACGATTGACGTCCAGAGAACCGTAACGCAGCTCGATCCGGCAGGTCAACTCTCCCTCTTTCCGGGATTGCCGATAGAG
>JAAZNR010000080.1 GCA_012798155.1 Thermogutta sp.
CCGTTCTCCCGCAATTCCATCAACAAGATCGCCGAACCGAGGATGTGGCCGGCATCCAAGAAGCGGAAGGCGATGTCGCCGAGTTCGATGGGTTGGTGGTATTCCACGGGCCGAAAATAAGGCAGCACCGCCTCCACGTCGTTGACGTCGTAGAAAGGGATTTCGGGGTGCCTGCCGGTCCGCCCTTCCTTTTTATGGCGTCGGCGCTTGTAGGCCGCGTCTTCCACCTGAATGTGGGCCGAATCCCGCAAAATGATCTCGGCCAAATCGGCGGTGGCCGAGGTGCCGAAAATCCGCCCGTGAAAACCCTGCTGGGCCAGCTTCGGCAGCAATCCGCAATGATCGAGGTGGGCATGCGTCAAGATCACGGCGTCCAACTCCCGAGCCGGGACGAGCAGAGGCCCCCAATTCCGGTCGAGGTACGGCCGCTCCTGGAACATCCCGCAATCCACCAATACTCGCGTTCGGCCGGACTGGACGAAGTATTGCGATCCGGTGACCTGACGATTCGCCCCAAGGAATTGGATTTTCACGATGCTTCCTTCATGCCGGCTGGATGGACGTAACGAAATCGCCCGACTTTATGAATCTATGGAATCGCCTGACTTTCCGGAGTCAACGCAATTGGCCGGTTTTGCGGACCTGCGGAAATTGCGCGACTTTATCAGCCCACGGAAACCGCCGGACTTCATGGGCCCACGGAAATCGCCTGACGTTATGGGTTTACGGAAATCGCCCGACTTCATGGGCCTATGCAATCGCCCGACTTTGGGGTATTTTCGGTTAAGCCGCCGTGACACGGTTTGACGCCGACGCGGTTTGATGCCCAGGGAGGGCAACGTCGGAGCCGACCGGTCCCCTCTTGGGTAGTACGCGATCGCACGGCGGATCGTTCGTTATCTTGATTCGGTCCGTTCCGCCGCCCGATCGTAGCAATTGAACGACTCTCCGGAAAATCATACAATGCGCCCAGTAGCCGGCGAAGGAAGGTTTCGGTATCCCGCGGTATCTTCGTCGCCGGCGGAACTGCTCGCTTGGTCTCCGTGGAGTGACGCTGCTTCATCCCGCTAAGGTATCGGGGACTGACAGGCGTGGAGTCTCTCGTCCAGGTAACCCGACATATAGGAGCGTGCGTCATGAAGTCCCGTGTAGCCTTGGCCTTGGTCGCCCTCCGCGAGCCCAAGCTTCCCACCGCGGATCAATTCGAGGATTACCTGGGCGAACACTGGCCGGACGCCCCGGAGATTCGCCCCGCCGAGGAGGTTCCGACGCCGGACGGTGAACAAGCGGAGGGGATCGAGGTCTTCCGATTCGGGGACGGCTTGGCCGCCGTCTCCTTGATGAACTCGCCCATTCCCTTCGAGGACCTGGAGTTTCCCTGCTGGGCGGCGTGGTACTGGCCGACCGCCGAACAGGAGATGCGAACGCATAACTCGCACCTGTTGGTGGCGCTCGTCGACGGCCCCGACGATCCGATCGAGCGGCATCGCCATCTGACGCAACTCGTGGCCTCCGCCGCCGGGCTTACGGACGCGGTGGGCATCTTTTGGGGGTCGGGCGGCAGCGTCCACGAGACCCAGGCCTTCCTCGACTCCGCCCGGCAAATGAGCGCCGAGGTCCTCCCCTTGGAGCTTTGGGTGGCCGTTCGCTTCGCGCCCGAGGACGACGACAGCGTGTCCTGCATCACGGACGGTTTGGAGGAGTTCGGCCTGAACGAAATCGAGGTCGTTTCCAGTCGCCGTGAACCGCAGACCCTGCTCGAATACCTGTATAACGTCGCCTACTACCTCATCGAGAACGGACCGGTGATCCACGACGGCGAAACCATCGGCCTGACGGAGGACGAACGGTTCCTCGTGACCTTCGGAGAATCGCGACTCACCGATCGGCCGCGCGTCATGCGCATCGAGCTGTAACCGCCGCGGAGCGACGGCCGCCCCGTCCTGCGAAACAGCGGGGGAGAGATAGTCCGGCGCCCTGCTTCCCGGCAAACGCGGCAGTGCAAAAGACGACTCGGCGGCTTACCGAGAGCGGGCGGTCTTGCATTCGACGGGCGGTGTTTGTGCTCCTTTTGCCAAGGGAGGTTTTGTCATGGCCGCGTTCCTGATGTTCGGCAACTATTCCCAGGATGCCCTGAGCGGCATCAGTCCCCGGCGGACCGAAGAGTTCGTCCAATTGGTGGCCCAGAACGGCGGTTCAGTTCGGGCGATGTTCGCCACGTTGGGAGAGATCGATTTGGTGCTGGTGGTGGACCTGCCCAGCGTGGAGACGGCCGCCCGCGTCTCCATCGAGGTCGCAAAAAAGATGGGGATTCGCTTGAACACCCATCCCGCCATCGCGGTCAAGGATTTCGATCTCTTGATGACGTCGGGGACGTCGGATTAGTCCGCCGGGACCGCCGCCTTCGCATCGTGCTCTCATGCGCCCTCGGCCATCCATCGCCGGGGGGGATGCGGGACTCCGCGCCTCGTTGCTCAGGGTCCGCTCCAATCCGTCCCGCCAAAGATGTTGCGGCGGCTGGACCAGCGCTGCCCGCCGGGCCCGGTCACGTCATAGCCGCCGAAGATATTCGGCTGACTGCTCCAGGATCGGCCGTTCGGTCCGCTCCAGTCCGTCCCGCCGAAGATGTTGCGGCGGCCGGACCAGCGCTGCCCGCCGGGGCCGGTCACGTCATAGCCGCCGAAGATATTCGGCTGACTGCTCCACTGCCCCCAGGCTTCCGTTCCGCCGAAGAACAGCGTCCCCGCCACGACCAAGCTCAACCAGCGCATAACCGCCTCCCTCTCGCACGGAGTGATTGTCCGGAGGTTTCCCTCCGTACGCTGCCTGCCGAACTTCCCGGCCGGCGAACCGATAAGCAACCTCCCTCATCTTGAACCAATGGCTGAGGAGCGTCAAGCGAATGGCGGCTGAGCGGAGCCGGGCGAAACGGCGCGGCGAGAGGGTCGCTGAGGTCGCGGCGAATCCAGAGCCGGCCGGGCGTTTGGTGCGATCGCTCGGGTGACTGGGGGCTTCGCTCCGCTACGATCCCAGCCACCCGGCCGGTCCGTGAACGGCTACAAAAAGGCTTTGGCGAACGGAAAGAAAACGCAGAGAACGCAGAGTTGTGCCCTATCAGATTCTTCTTTCTCTGCGCCCTCCGCGTTTCAAAAACAGCCTCCGCGCCTCCGCGTTCCGATGACAGACCGGGCAGGCGCGGGGACGAACGGATTCTCACCGCCGGCCCCGCGCGCGACCTTGACCGCCGATCCTCTCTCACAGGCAGCGAAGGAAGGCCGTCAAATCCTTCTTCTCATCCTCCGTCAACTTCGTCTCGAGGACGAGGTTGTGGAACTCGACGGTGTCTTCCAGGGTCAGCAATCGCCCGTCGTGCATGTACGGCGGAGATTCCTTGATGCCGCGGAGCGGAAAGGTCTTGATGGGGCCGTCGCCCGTCATCACGCAGCCGTTCACCATGTGCTGATCGAAGAACCGTTCGGTGCGTAAATTGTGCATCGAGTTGTCGGTGTAGTACGGCGGCATGTGGCACACGGCGCAGCGGCCGCGCCCAAAGAACACTTCCTGCCCTCGCAACTCTTGGGGCGTCGCCTTGGCGGGGTCCAGCGTTCCGAAGACGTTCAGCTTGGGAGCGGGGGGGAAGTCCAGTATCTCCTGGAACTCCGCCATGAAGTGGACCTGGCTGCCGCGTTCCAGCACATTCACCCCCTTTTTCGTGCCGATCACGGGATCGCCGTCGAAGTAGGCGGCTCGCTGCTCGAATTCCGTGAAATCCTCGACGCTTTTCAAGGCCCTTTGCGAACCGAACAGCCGTTGGATATTCACCCCCCGCAGCGGCGGCGTATCCAAGCGGTGGCGAAACTCCTGAGGCCGGATGTCGCCCACCAGGTGCGTGGCCCCGTTGCTGTGGCCGTTGACGTGGCAGTCGAAGCAGGTCACGCCCATGCTCGGCTTGAGCGACCGGCGGTCGTCCGTGGCATTGAACTGCTGTTGAGGGAACGGCGTCACCAACAACCGCAACCCTTCCAGTTGCTTGGGATTCAAGATCCCGTTGAAGAGTTCGAAGTAGTTGGCCAGCGTAATTACCTGCCCGCGCGAAACGTCGCCCAAATCGGGCCGCGTCGTCAGGTAAACGGCGGGGGGGTATTCGGGCAGGAAATGGTCCGGCAGGTCGAAATCGAGGTCGAACCGCGTCAGATCACGCCCCTCCTGTTTCTTGATCTCGTCGATGTGGTATTGCGGAAAGACCATTCCGCCCTCGGGATGGTTGGGGTGGGGAAGGGGGAGAAATCCCTTGGGCCAGAGTCCCTTGGCGCGAATTTCCTCGGGGGACATCGCGGCCAGCTCTTGCCAGGACTGGACACCGGCGGGCAAACGCACGCGGACGCCTTCCTGAATCGGCTTGCCTCGCGACATCGTCACATCCGCGGCCGGCCGATCACGCAGATCGTACCGTTCTTCCAGTAGTTTCCGATGACGCTCGGCGATCTCCGCCTTGGCCGCGGTCATCTTGGCGACCGTCTGCTCGAAAGTCTGCGACATGACCACCGGGGAATAACTCGTCGGCGGCTGTTGAGCGGAAAGGCCGCCGCAGAGGCCGCCCCAGAGAGTGACGCCCAATCCCGCGCCTAACAGGCAACCCCAGCCTGTCCTGCTCATGCGGCTCCTGCCGGAACCGCGACGGATGGTGAACCGTCTCATGGCCCTGCTCCTCTCGTGGTTAGAGTCTTGAGCCGCCGCCTCCGTGGGAGGACCGCTTCCTCCCGCC
>JAAZNR010000681.1 GCA_012798155.1 Thermogutta sp.
CTTGCCGATAATCCCCTGCCCCATGGTCCCGCGGCTTGCGGACCGCGCTTGCCGTGCCGATTCCCACCGCCGATTCGGGCATCGCGGCGGGGATCGCGCGAGCACGGCAGACCGGGGGCGAAACCTCGGATAGGGGAGCATTCCCGCTCGCCTTTCCATGCCTGGGGATACCGGTGAAAGCCAGACAGTTACAGCGCGGACGTTGCTTCTCGGCGGGAACCCGCCGCGGAGGGGCGACGCGCCATTGCCCGGGACTGGCGCGGCAGGGCGATCGGGGCGGAGGAGTGTGCCTTTTGGTAGCGGCCGTCCTCGCCCTGTGGGCGACAACGGCTGGGCCGGCGATTCCGTTTGCCGCGGGTGCGGATTGGTCTTTCCCTCTGCCGGCCTTTCCCGAGGCTCCGCCCGGTGACGGGTCTCATTGGCCGGGCGGCTCCGCCCCGCTTCCCCCACAATTCGTGTCCGCCGAAAACCCTACGAGGCGATCCACGCCGCCCTCCGGGGGCTCGGCGGAAGGGGACCGCGCGTGGAATGCCGCCCCGACTTCGGAGGCGGCCGTTCACCCGCCGCCCGCGTCGACCGACGCCGCCTCGCCGGCGTCCCAGCCGGGTTTCGCGACCGTCGATTGGGAGGCCGAGGACGGTCCCTATTTCGTTCCCGTAACCGAGCCGGGTCTGCCGGGGGAGGGCGCGCGGCACGACGAGCCGGGCGAGCGAATCGAATCGGATGTGACGGGCGTCGTGGAGCGGCACTTTCCGAGCAGCCGACCGCCGGCCGATTCCGGCGACGATCCCGATTACCAAGCGGTCGTTGAGGGGCCGCCGCCCGGACTGTTGCGCCGGTGGCTGAAAAGGCGCGCCCCGCCCCAGGACTCCCCCGAGTTTTGGCGCTCGTGGCTGGAGGAGCCGGTTTCCGGCGGGATGGCGGTAGGGTACTTTCAGGGCAGTGCCTTGATTGACGACTGGGTGGACGAGGATGCGGGCTTGATCGGGACCGGCCGGTTGGGCTGGGACTTCGCGCCCAATCTCGGTCTGGAGACCCGGCTCTCCTTCGGCAGCGTGGAGCTGAGCGACAGCTTCGCCGCCGTGACGGCGCGGTCCGCCGCCGACGACGCGGCCGGGCTGAGCGTCACGGACCCCTTGCGGCGGCAATTCACGGATCGTAATGCGACCGCCTTTCAATGGGACGTGAGCCTGCTCTACTATCCCACCGACTACCACCCCGCCCGATTCTATTTGCTGTGGGGGGCGGGCCTGACGCGAATGGACTTCACGGACCGCTTCGGGGAGTCCTACGAGGGGACCTACTTTACCATGCCGGTCGGCTTCGGCATCAAGTTCCGCCGCCTCACCGATCCCGTCTTTCGGCTGGAGTTCACGGATAACATCGTTTTTCCCAGCCGGTTCAACGTGACGCACCATCTGGCGCTGACGGCAGGTCTGGAGTTTCGCTGGGGCGGACCGCGTCGCCGTTACTGGCCGTGGAACCCCGGCTACTAATTTTACTGCGCAGGATAAGAAGCTGGGAAAACTAGGGTACGCAGCTTTGTCAGTCTGCGTAAGATCGGTAAGCCGGTTTCGGCGATCCTGCGCAGTAAAACTGACCCGGCAACGCGGAGCGTCTTGAGTGTAAACGAAGGCATCAGCACCGCCGGCTCAGGTTAATAGTGTGGCCCGGCCGGCCGAGGTTGCGCGCCGGGTGGCTGGGGTCGTAGCGGAGCGCAGCCCCCAGACGGCCGTGTCCCCGTTGCACCCACCGCCGGCTTACGCCGGCGGCTCAGGTTGGATTGCGCTATAACACCACCAGCTTACGCTGGTGGCTCAGGTTGATAGTGCGTTTTCCACCCGCTGGGTGGCTGGGGTCCTCCGGGTGGCTGGGGACGGAGC
>JAAZNR010000682.1 GCA_012798155.1 Thermogutta sp.
CGCAGTAAAAATATCAGCCCATTCCGCCCGCCTCGTGCTAGCATACACCTTTTGGCCGGTCTCGGTTACCGTGCGACCCCATCCGCGGCAGGCCGACGGATTTGAGCGCGAGTCGGACCTTATTTTCCCCTCAGGTTCGGGTCGTGTCTTCCCCCCTCGGGTTCGAGTGGTGTCTTCCCCCTGAGGTTCGGGCCGTGCCTTGCGAAAAGCTCTGTTGTGATAGGCATGTTTCACAAACGCAACATGTCCGTGGACACGCTTCCACAACCCTTTGTGATCGGCACGATTCCGCCGGGGATGGGTTCCAGAACCCCTGTAGCCACACGATTGCACCGAGGACGGGTTCCAGAACCCCGCCAACCACGAAAACCACGCCCTCGCGCGGCCAAATGCGGCTACCATGGCGTCGCGTGACGAGATCCGGCTTGCGAATCCGCTTATTGCGGAAGGCCTTCGTCAGCGACCCGTGGAAAAATGAGGTTGCAGTTGGTGATCCATCCGACCGCCCGACCAAGCGGGCGGGAGGGTGAATCCGCCCTTCGGAATGACATTTGCTATGAAACTTCCTGCGGTCATAGTGCGTCCAAACTCAAGTACCATCGTCGAGTCGTCAACCTCAGGGAAACCCTTTGCCGATGCCTCGTATTTCTCAGGCGATGCGACCTGCCCCCGTTTCTCGTCGAAGCGTGATGCTCAAGGGATCGCGCCGGCGGCGATTTCGGCGGGCGATCCTGGAGGCCTTGGAGCCGCGACTTCTGCTGAGCGGCAATCAGCTCCCCACGCTGGCGGCAATCCCCGACGTGGAGGTGTACGGCGGCGCGCCCCTCCATCTGGCGCTGGACGGCTTCGATCCCGACGGCGACGCCTTGACGTTCGAGGTCAGCCTGTCGAACCCCGGAGTGGTGACGCCGGAGGTTTCGCAGGCCAATCGGAGCCTCCGGTTGAGCGTCGCCGATTACGGCGACATGGTGTTCCAGCTCTTCGAGGACCTGGTCCCCAACACCACTTCCCGGATCATCGAGCTGGCTCAGCAGGGGTTCTATGACGGGCTCCTGTTTCACCGCGTGATCAATGATTTCGTGATTCAGACCGGCGACCCCGAGGCGACGGGCAGCGGCGGCAGCGGCACGACGTTCGACGACGAGTTCGATCCCCTCTTGCAACACACCAGCGGCGGCATCTTGGCCATGGCCAAGAGCATCGACGACTCCAACGATTCACAGTTCTACGTCACGGCGGGACCGGCGCGACACCTGGACTTCAATCACACCATCTTCGGATTCCTGACCGAGGGCGAGGCGGTCCGCCAGGCGATAGAACAGGTGTCCGTCGACGCTTCGGGCAAGCCCACGACGCCCGTTCAAATCACCCAGGCCGCTGTCTTTGAGGACCAGGAAAACGCGGTGTTGCGGCTGATCGCGCCGGACGGCATGACCGGTCAAACGCAGGTCACGGTAACGGTACGGGACGGCAACGGCGGCGAGTCCTCGCAGACTTTCACCGTGACCGTTCTGCCGGATCCGGTGGACAACTACCCGTACCTGGAGCCGATCGACCCGATCGTGGCAGCCTCGGGCGGGTCGGTCACCTTCCAGATTCCCGCCCACGACGTGGACGGCGGGGCGATCTACTACGCCGCCTCCGCTGCGGGCGACGACTCTCCCCTCACCGTGAACGTCGATCCCGCGACGGGAACGGTCACCGTGACCGCGGCGGCCGGGTCCTACGGCGTCGCGGCAATCTATGTCGATGTGCGAGCCGTGAATCCCAGCGGGTATTTCGAGGGCCGAGACGTTTGGGACTCGCAGCTCGTGCCGGTTTACATCGCGCCGCCCGCCCCGCAATCCGTGTTTTTGACGGCCGGCACCGATTCCGGCCTGAGTGATAACGACGGGATTACCGGTTACGACAATAGCCCGGGCACCCCTCTGCGGTTCAACGTCTTGGGCGTCGTCCCCGACGCGGACGTCACGCTGCTGATCGACGGGCAGGAGGTCGCCCAGGCTACCGCCGCATTCTCGGATATCACGCTCGAAGTCCCGGAATCGTTCGGCATACTCAGCGAGGGAACACACGCGGTCACGGTTCGGCAGACCCTTACGGATATCCCCGTCGAAGTCGGGAACTTTCACTCCACGACGACGCTGAACGGGCCGGCCGCATCCGCCTACTCCTTCACGATCGATAAGACGCCGCCCGTTGTGACTTCCACGCCGCCGAGCGTGGTGGCCGTGGGGCAGAATCTGAGCTACGACGTACAGACCGCGGAAGAGGCGACCAAGGGGGTGCGGTATGCGGTCGTCACGGCACCGGCGGGACTGACCGTCAACGCGGAGACGGGCGTGGTGAATTGGTCGCCGACGGCGGGGCAAGCCGGCACGCAGACGATCACCATCCGGGCGATCGATTTGGCGGGCAACTTCGCCGATCACACGTTCGCGGTCCAGGTGCGGACGCCGCCCCAAATCACGGGTATCCCCGGCCTGGCTGTCTCGATCAACGAGGGAGAGACCCTGGCCCTGGCCCTCGGCGTTGACGGCGATCCGGCCTACGGTCCGTACCGTTTTGCCTTGGTGTCCGGCCCGGCGGGCATGACCGTCGATGAGACCACGGGACAACTCGCCTGGACCACCGACGAATCCACGGGGCCGGCAACCTATGACGTGACAGTGGAGGTCCGCGACTCCCAGGGCGCGGCCGGACGCCGCAGTTTTCAAATCGTGGTGGCCGAGGTCAACACGCCCCCTGTTTTGAACTCCGTGGCCGACCGAACGATTCAGGAAGGTGAATCACTCGACTTGGTTCTGAGCGCGAGCGATTCCGACTTGCCCGCCAACCCCCTCCGCTACCGCCTCGCCGGAGACGTTCCCGAGGGTATGACGCTCGACCCCGTGACGGGCGAGCTTCATTGGATACCGGGTGAGACCTACGGCGGCCGCACGGTCGAAGTGGAAGTCGAGGTTCGAGATCGAGAATCCTCGACCGAGCCGGCCGTATTGACGGATCGCATGACTTTCCGCCTTCATGTAGAGGAGGTCGATTCACCGCCGGTTTGGCAATCCGTGCCGACGCTGACCGTGTTTCCCGGCGAAGTGCTGCGACTCCAGTTGTCGGCGCGGGACCCGGACATCCCCGGCGTGGCGGTGCGGTATTCCGCCGAGTCGCCTTTGCCGGACGGCGCCGTGCTGGACGCGGAGACGGGGCTTTTTGAATGGGCGATTCCCGAGGTCTTCTCCGAGGATTTTCCCTCCGTCCTCCGATTTCGAGCGACGGAGGATAGCGCCAACGGGCTGTTCGCCACAATGGACGTCCGTCTGATC
>JAAZNR010000683.1 GCA_012798155.1 Thermogutta sp.
CAGGCCTTTTTCGTCTACCATCCCGCTTGGGAATGCTTCGCCGCCGATTACGGCCTGCGGCAAGTCGCGATAGAAAAAGACGGCAAGGAACCGAGCGACCGTGAACTTACCGAGATGCGGCAGGCGGCCGCCGAAACGGCCATCAAGCTGATCTTGACGCAGCCTCAAATCTCTTCGCGGGCGGCGGAGGCGATTGCTCGGACGGCGGGGTTGCGGCTCGAGACGGCCGACCCGCTGGCCGCCGACCCGACCGCCGAACTCCGTCGCCTTGCCGATCTGCTGGTTTCCGCGTATCGTGGAGAAGAGGGGGCGCCTTGAGCGGCCGTTGCGCCGGGATGCCCTGTTCCAATCGTCGCGGTCGCCCCATCCGCCGCGAAGAGGAGGCAGAGCCCAAGCCCCAAGTGTCCGCGGCGCTGCATCCTTGGTCCGCGGGGACCGCCGCGAACGGCCCCCTTACTCCGTTCGTCCTTTCGATGTTCCCGCAGGTCCTCCGTGCCCTCCGACGAAAAACCATCCACCGCTGAACCGGCGCCGCGAACCGCCGCCGATCGCGAGGCGATCGCGCGGCTGGAGCACGTGTATTTTTTCTATCCGGCCGAAGAAGGCGGGTCGCGAATCCCCGTCCTCGAGGATGTCTCGCTGGAGATTTACCGCGACGACTTCTTGGGCGTGATCGGCCCGAACGGGGCGGGCAAGACGACGCTCCTGAAAGTGCTGCTGGGATTGTTGGAGCCGCAATCCGGGCGGGTCACCGTCTTCGGTCGCCCGCCCGCCGCGGTCAGGAATTGGATCGGCTACGTGCCGCAACATGCCCGCATCGATACCGCGGTACCCGCCTGCGTGCTGGACGTCGTTTTGGCGGGTCGCATTTCGCGGGCACGTTGGGGATTTCGCTATTCTCGGGCGGATCGCGAGGCGGCCTTGGAGGCGCTGCGGCAGACGGGCGTGGCCGATCTGGCGGGCCGGCGCCTGGGGACGCTCTCCGGCGGACAGCGGCAACGGGTGCTGATCGCGCGGGCCTTGGTCGCCCAACCGCGACTCCTCCTGTTGGACGAGCCGACGGCCGGCATCGATCCCGCCGTGGAACGCAATCTCACCGATCTGCTGCACCAACTGAACCGGCAATTGCCGATCGTCATCGTCAGCCATGACATCGGCTTCGTCTCGCGGCATTTGAAGCGCGTGGCGTGCCTCAACCGGCGTCTCACCGTCCATGCCGTGGGCGACGTCAGCCGCGAATTGTTCGTCGGCCTGTATCACGACCATGTTCGCTTGATGCGGCACGCCGAATGTTGCCCGCTCAAGGATCCCGGCTGCAACCAAGGATGCGTCCCCGCGGAGAAGGCCGAGGGTGTGTGCCCCGTTCATGGGCCGGAACAGCCCGCCGCGGGGTCCTCGCCGCCGGCCGCGGGGGGCAGCGAATCGGCAGGGGCGATCCCGTGATCGACTTCTTCCGCGATACGGCCGTGAATCCGTTTCTGATGAGCGGGCTGATCGCCGGTCTGCTGGCGGGGTCGGCCTGCGGCGTCATCGGTCCGTACGTCGTCACCCGGCGGATCGTCTTTCTGGGCGGGGCCTTGGCGCACATCGCGGTGGGCGGGGTGGGAGCGGCCTTCTTTCTGGCCTACGCCTTCCCCCAATACTGCGGTTGGATGGAACCCCTGCACGGGGCCACGGCGGCGGCCCTCTTGGCGGCCGTGATTATCAATATCGTCACCGAGCACGCCAAGGAGGAAAGCGACACGATCATCGGCGCGCTCTGGGCGGTGGGCATGGCCGCCGGCATCCTGCTCATCAAGTTCACCCCCGGCTACCAAGGCGAATTGATGAGCTATCTCTTCGGCAATCTGGCCGTCGTTCCCTGGTCGCACGTGGCCTGGATGGCGATTCTGGACGTCGTGATCGTCGTGGTGGTCCTGCTGTTCCACAAACAATTCTTGGCGGTCTGCCTGGATCCGCAAACCGCGCAACTGCAAAACGTGCCCGTCTCGCGCGTCAACCTCGTGCTCCTCTGCCTGACGGCCCTGACGGTCATCTGCCTGACGCAGGTGGTGGGACTGATTATGGTGATCGCCCTGCTGTGCCTGCCCGCCGCGGCCGTGGCACGTCACGTCACCGGCATGGGATGGCTGATCGTCGGCAGCACGCTGCTGG
>JAAZNR010000081.1 GCA_012798155.1 Thermogutta sp.
GCCGCCGCGTCCACGAACACCGAAAACGGTTGGCCGCAAATCACCGGCTGCATTCGGCCGGGGAGCGGCGTCACGGCCTCCAGTCCCTTGACGACGGTCTCGATAGGCACACCGGCCGCCAGTCCCACTCCGGCCGCAACCAGACAATTTTGCACGTGGTGCCGACCGAACAATTTGGTTTGGACGGGAAAGGTCTCGTCTCCGGCCGTGAGAAAGAACGTCTCTTCTCCCAGTTGACGCGAAATCTCCCGTCCTTGGATATCGGCGGAGTCTTGCAGTCCGACGGTGAGCGCCGGCTTGGAGGCACGCGCCACGGCCGCTCGACAGGCCGCATCATCGGCATTCAAGACCGCGCAACCGTCTTGGGTTAAGTACCGCAAGGCGGCCAGGGGGACCGCTTCCGCGCGACCCGGACCGGCCCACTGGTTCGTCACCGCAACGGTTTGGAGCGACAGACCGGCTAGACGTTTGTCCGCAAGCCCTGCCGCGGAGACTTCCAGCACGGCGTGGGTGCATCCGTTCTCGACCATGCGAGCCAGGCGGTCGGCCAATTCGTCGGGTTCGGGCGTGGCTTGAGCCGCGGCGACGGAGTCTTCGCGGTCAAAGTATCCCAAGCTGCTCAACATGCCGACGGCGTGGCCGGCCTCCCCCAATATCCGCGCGATGAGGCACGCCGTGGTGGTCTTTCCCGCCGATCCCGCCACGCCCACCAGGTGGAGCTTGCGGCCCGGATAGCCTCGAAGCGCCTGAGCGATTTCCGCGAAGGCCGCCTTCGCGTCGCGGACGTAGCACGTTGGGACGGGGAGTTCACCCAAGGGGGAATCGGCCAAGACGGCGGCACAACCCCGTTTCACCGCCTCCCGCAGCGCCGCGTCACGTTTCGGCCCGGGGCGCAGCGTGACAATGTAAAGGTCTCCCGGCTCAACCCGCCGGGCCTGTGTTCGGCACCCGGTGATCTTCACATCCTGGGTACCGACGAGACGCAGGTCGGGCAGAAGTCGGTCTAACCGAATCGTCGTTGCCGCATCAGGGCAAACACCCATCGCCAGAGGCCTCCATACCTCCGCGGTGATTCTCCGAGAACGCCGCCGGCCGGCCACGAACGCGGAGGCGAAGACCGCCGGGCGGAAAACGTTTCCGCCCCGGCCGGGCTGCTAGGTTCAGCCTTTGCCGGTGTTCATGAATCCGGTCCGTCTCAGCCGGCCACGCACTTCCTTGTGCATGTCAGGGGGGATTTTCCGGATTCCGCCGGATATGTCAAGCCGGGAAATGGCGGACCGCAAGCCGCCGACTTTTCCTTTGCGGGCCGCGGCTGCGGCGAGTCATCACTGTTGAGCGGTCGTGGGGATCATGCGAACCGTGCCTGGCTCGGATACCGGCGAGACCGTTAAAGGCCGAACCGAAGCCGAAACCGCCGGGCTTTACGTTGACACTGCCATTTGGCGTATTTAGAATCGATTTAGGTCTCGCTGCTTATCCAACTTACCCGGACCGCAGGACCCAGACAGACTATTTGAGACGCCGAGTCGGCCCTAAGCCGGTCGTTCCCAGGCCTTTCTCCCAGCACCGAGTGATTACTCAGGAGCGGCTTCGTCATGGCGAGAGAAAACCAAGGGCTTCAGATCGCCTTGATCACCTTTGTCATTCTTACGCTTTTGCTGGGAGTGACGACCTACCTCTTCTTCCGGCAGTACGACGAGCAATACAGGAAGGCTCAGACCGCCGCCGAAGAGGCGGCCAATGCCAATAATGCGGCCCGCTCCGCGCAAACCGATCTGAATACGCTCAAGACGATCCTGGGTTTCAGCACCACGGAAGGGATGGACAAAATTACCCAGGATGTGAAAACCGAAATGGATACCTATGCCGCCGATCTCGATGATTCGCAGAAGAATTATCGCGCGGTGGTGAAACATTTGTTCGGCACGCTTCAGGCCAAGAGCGCGACACTGGTGGCCGCGGAGCAGAAGCTTCGCGACGCCGAAAACAAGATCGCCCAGCTCGAACAGAGCAAAGCGCCGCTGATCGCCCAGCAGCAGAACCGGGCGGACGCCGCGGAGCAGACGCTGGCTCAGGAGCGGCAGAAATTCATGCAGGACTTGCAGGCTTCCGTGCAGGCTCGGAACGACTTGCAGGCGCAACTGGACAATTTCCGGCAGCAGACTCAAGAGGCCCAGGCGCAACTGGCATCCTACAAGCAGCAGGCCGAGACGCGGTTGCGCACGGTATCCAATCTGTTGAATACCCGTACGCAAGAAGTCGAGCAACTCAAGAATCCGCGCTTGGATTCTCCGGACGGCACGATTCAGTGGGTGAACCAGGAGTTGCGCACGGTCTGGATCAGCTTGGGGGAAGCGGACGGTTTGAGGGTCGGCGCCACGTTTGCCGTCTTCCCGGGTGACACGCTGAACGTCGCCGACGCCGAGCGGAAAGGGGCGATCGAGGTTACCGCCTTGCGGGGACCGCATCTGGCCGAGGCCCGCATCGTCGAGGACGTCATCTCCAACCCCCTGGTGCCGGGCGACGTCATTCACACCCCGATCTGGTCGCCCGGCGACCGCCGCCGATTCGCCCTCACGAACTTCATCGATATCGACGGAGACGGCAAGAGCGACCAAGAGCTGCTGATCTCGATCATCCGCAACAGCGGCGGCATCGTGGACGCCTGGTTGGACGATCAAGGCAATATCAACGGCACCATCGCCCCCGAGACCGACTACGTGGTCCTGGGTTCGGAACCGCCGGAGGACACGGATGTGGCCGTCATCCAGGCGCGATCGGATTTCCTGAAACGTGCCGGTGAATTGGCCGTGGTCTCGATTTCGCTAAAGGACCTGCTCCGTCGCATCGGTTATAAACGGGAATCGCAGGTGGTGCGATACGGGTCCGCCGCCAACCCCGACGATTTTCGCGCCAAGCCCGACGA
>JAAZNR010000684.1 GCA_012798155.1 Thermogutta sp.
CCAAGATCTCGCCGGCCTTCACCAGCGAAATATCTCCCGCCTTCACCCGACCCAATACCTCCAACCGCGCCCGCTCCTTCGCACTCATGCGTAATGTCTCCATACAACCCTCCTTTCGGAGGGTTGATAGGGACATTTCTATTCTCGCCGCAAGGGGACATTTCTATTCGGGTATGACATGGATCAGCGACTGGAGTGTGAAGCAACTCTGCTCGCCGACGCGGACTGGCGCGCGGATTTGATCCGGCGGTTCGTCGCAGTCGATGTCGACCTCGGCCGTGCAGAAGTCGCATGGTTTGGATCACTTCACTTCTTCAGCTTCGCGGCCATCTCCTTCAGCATCGGGTGAAGCTCCTCGTTCATGGCGTCCGTTTGCCAGACCTCGAAGTAGCGGGCGTTCCAGGACATGGCCTGCTCAATGGCCGCCTTCAACCCGCCTTTGGCGAACCGCTCCGGCTGGCGCGTTTCGTTGCCGATCATCTGAAAGGCGGCAAAACCCAGCGGTCCATATATCGCTGCGAGGGCGTGCATGCCGGCGTGGTGCCGGTCTTGCGACGCGTCCTTGCCGCTCAACCAGCCGCCGAACACACCAAACCGCTTCGCCAGTTTCTTCGAGCCGTATGCAGCCACTTCCGCAGCCACCTCGTCGGACCCCAGCACGGGGTGGATGTCGATGTCCAGCGGCTTGCTCGGGAAAGCGTCGGCAAAGGCGTCGATGATGCGCTGCCATGCCTTGATCGCCTTCTCGGGTGTGTAGCCGAGTCTATCCCAATTCTTCCGGTCCTCGGGGCCGAACGGGAGTTGCATTTCCAACCCGTTCCCGGTCGCCCCCGTAATGTGAATCAGCACCACTGCCTCCTCACGGTCGTAACGCCTGCCCAATTCACGCACCAACGCCGTCCATTTGGCGAGGTACGTCTCGTCCCACAACACGGGTATCCTCACGTCCCGGTCGCTCTTCCTGCCATATTTCCGGTTGGCCCCGAGACGAAACGCGAATGAACTTGCCCCGGCGTCATAAACCCAGTCAGGCGTCTGAGGACCTCCGAGAACGCAAAGGGTGATTCTCTTCTTGAGCTTCTTGGCCAGGGCGATCTCGTTGTCGATGTACGTCCAGTCGAAGTTCCCTTCCTGCGGCTCGACCTTGTCCCAGCCGGGGCGGACCAGCCAGCCGTCGATGAACGGGAAGTTGACTTCTCTCTCCGGCGTCGGACTTGGGCCGCGGCAAACGAACAGGCCGACCGGCGGCCGGACCTCGCGGGACGACTTGCCGGCCTGGGCTCCCGGAACTTCAGGGCCAGGTGTTTCGTCGGCGGGATTGACCGGCTTCGGCTCGTCTTTGGCCGGATGGTTTAGGAGCGGAGCGGCGTGGAAGTCCTCCAGGGTGAGGACGCCGTCTCGATTACGATCGAGTCGATCGAACAGCGGCGGCGGTCCCTTGAACTCCTCTCGGGTCACCTTTCCGTCTTGGTCGGCGTCCTCGCGCTCGCGAACCCGCTCCCAGGTTAACCCCAGCGGGAGGGGCCGATTTCCAGCCAGATTCGGCGGGGCGTCGGTCCCCTTGCTCTTGCTGGTTTCGGCGGTCGGCGCGTCGGCAGGGCCGGTGCCCCGCAGGTGCCTGTCGAAGAACGCGGCGATCAATTCATTGACCTCGCGACCGCCAAGCCCGTGCCCCGCCCCCTCGACCGTGTGAAAGTGAACGCTCACGCCGGCCTGCTTCAACGCCTCGTACAGGAGTCGGGCCTGATGCCAAGGCACCGTGGTATCCTGGTCGCCGTGGACGATCAGCAGCGGCGGATCGTCCTTGGTGACGTAGGCAATGGGGTTGGCGCGGGCCGCTTTTTCCTTGTTCTCCTGGATCGGCCCGCCAATCAGTCGCGCCTCGGGCGATCCCGGCGAGTCGTGCTTCAGCCGGGCGCCCGGCGGGGCATGGGCGTCCATTTGTAGGAGATCGGTGGGACCGGCAAGCGAGCAGGCGGCCTGGATGCGGCTGGAGTATTCGAGGTTTTCTCCCTTGTCGAACTCGCGGACATCACCGGTCGTGGCCAGCAGAGAGGCGAGATGGCCGCCCGCCGAGTGTCCCGTCGCGCCGATGCGATCGGCATTGAGGCCGTACTTCCGCGCGTTGGCCCTGAGCCAGCGAACAGCGGCCTTGCAGTCCTCGATCTGGGCCGGGAAGATCGCCTCCCCGGAAAGGCGGTAGTTGATGACCGCTACAGCGTAGCCGTGCCGGGCGAGCCAGCTACCTTGCCCGCCCTCTTTGCTGCCGTTCGCCCAGCCGCCACCGTGAATTCCCACAATCACCGGCACAGGCCCTCGGGGGTTCTCAGGCAAGTAGAGGTCTAACAGCAGCCTCGCATTGCCAACGCGGGCATACTCCAGGTCGCGTAAGACTTTGGTTCCCTCCGGAGCCGTTGTGCGGCCACGATCCGGCTGCCTGCCGCCGTTTGCGGGCGGCTCCGCAAGCAATGACGTCGCCAAGCAGCCGGCCCAGAAGGCGATGGCGAGAAAGGTACGGGGGGTGCAACAATCGAACTTCATGGCCTGCTCCACAAGCTAGGTAGAAGGGAAGATATGTTACGTAAACCTGTCGGATTAAACCCGCTGGCATGGGGACGGTTTCGGGCGAGCAGGAATTTTCTGCGTGACCGTTCACAGGCATAGTCCCTATGCTTGCGGGGAAGCCTGCGAAAACGAGACTTTCATGCGGCTGTGGTTTTCGAGCGTAAATGGTTCGGCTACCTTTGTTGGCTCGCAACGGTGGGGACGACTGAACTCACGCCGACCCGTGAACGGTTAGTTTTCTGCCGCGTGGTTTGAAACCGCCACCGAGATGCCCTCAGCTTGAC
>JAAZNR010000685.1 GCA_012798155.1 Thermogutta sp.
AAGCTTCGCCCGAACGCCTCATCGAAATCGTAAACGTCGTCGAAATCTTCGCGGCGATCTTCGCGCGTCTTGCGCATCATCCCGATGCGGATCAGATTGTAAACGATTTCGCCGATGTCGCCGGTCGAGCGGATTCCCCAACTGTTGAGGACGGTCTGGGCCAGATAGCCGTATTGCTCGAAGGCGAAATCCCTCGCCGCCAGGCATAATTCCTGACCTGTCACGTGCGGCTGGGGCCCCTCTTCCTCACCCTCGTCGTCATCGGAAAGCGGCTCGCTCGGGGCGGCCTTGCCCAGCCCCATTTGCCGCGCGTAATCGACGGCCCGAAAGACGAAGATGTAGGCGTCCAGCTTATAACGCGGATCTTGCTTCAGCAACTCGGCCAAGGGGCCTGGTACATTCTGCATATCGTAAACCGAGGTTGGAACCCAAAAACGGACGTGCTCCCCCACGCCGCTCCCAGTCGGCACCCCGCCTGGGGCGGATTCTTATTATGGCGTAACCCATAATGCTTATGCAACCACGGCGGGTCGGGGCTTGTCACGTGAAGAGCGTCCGGCCGATTGCGGGTAGAATTGATAGGATTGCCGATAAGGTTGCCCCAAAGGCAGCCGGCGACGGCGCCGAAGGCGGCACGCCGGCCCCTCTCCGCGGAACGGCGCGACCGAATTTCCACGTCGAATAAATACCTGTAACCGCTCACGCGAAGTCTCCCGGTTCTCGCACGAAAACGCGGAGAGCGCAGAGTTGCGGCCGCCGATTCTAATTCTTCTTTCTCCGCGATCTTTGCGGCCTCTGCCTTTCAAAATCCGTGCCGTTCGGACCTCTGCGTTTCAAAGACAGACCGGGCAGGCGCATGAGTGGAGTGCAGCGGAAGAACCGACCGCCGACATGAGCCGGTGGCGGAAGCGGCGCGAAGCGGGCTGACTGGGGGCTTCGCTCCGCTACGACCCCAGCCACCCGCCGAAGGCAGCGCGCCGGCTCCTCTCCCTAATGGAGGCATATCGGAAGTCCGACGATATGCCGGGGGCCGGGATCAATTCAGCGCCCGCAACCGGGATCAATTCAGAGCCGGTGGGCGGGAGCGATTCAAAGCGCCGGACCTTGGATCATGGCGTCCACAAGCCCCGGGATGCAAGCGCCGCCGCCCGTGACGAGGATTGTGCGAGGCATTTCCAGATCGTCCCGCTGCAATCGCTCCAAGACCCGAACCATGTCGTCATAGGCCTGCCGCCGGAACTGCTCGAGGTGCGGCAGCAAGCGGTCGAGGGCTTCGATCCGGCGCCAATCGCGGGCAAGGCGATCCGCCGCGGCGTAGGTCACCTTCAACTGCTGGGCGATGGTCCGGGTCCATGCCTCGCCCGCAATGCCCAGCCCCATGATCCGCGCGAGACCCGGGGCGACATAAAACGCTTGCGATGCCGTGCTCCCCAAATCGACCAAGAGCAGCGGCAGCTCGTATCGCCGCGACTGGGCCCCGTTGCTCTCGGCGGACGGCGTTGCGCTGTCCTCCGCCCCTTCCCGGACGTAATCGGCCAGCAACCAATTCAAGAGAGCGATCGGCTCGGCGGTGACGTCGTCGGGCAGCACGTCAATCCCACGAAGCCGATCCAATGCCTCATTCAGGAAGATGCGATTCATGGCGCCGAGGATGACGCAGGTCTGCGATTCAGCGACGGAAGCGCCCAGGGCCTCGCGCCACGTCCCGAATTGCCAGGTCATGTTTTCGCCCTTGTCGGGCAACAGTCGCTTGGCCTCGAAGGTGAGAACGGTCTCTAATTGGTCCGGTTCGAAACGTGGGAGGAGCGTGGCGGTGGTCACGGTCATAGTCGGGGGAAAGGTCAATATCAGCTTGTCAGCGGCGGCTTCCTGGCGCGAGAACACGCTTTGCATGCCGGCCTTCAATATCTCCAGCACCTGTCCGCGATTGGCCGTGTGAGATAGGGGCTTCTCATACTCGAAGAGATCGAGATGAGTGAGGGTGACGGCCCCGCTCGCCGCGTCCTTTTCCAGCCGAACGGCGCGCAAGGCCGTGCCGCCGAAGGACACGCCCCAGGCCGAACGCGATTTGGGCCGGAGCCATCGAGACAGCCGGCCGATCAGCCCCCTGGAGTCGCTCGGAATCAGGTTCAGCGAGAGCGGCGCGGCGTCCAAGCCTTGCAGAGCGGCCCCCGCCGCCGACAGAAAGACCCCGGGATGCCGGCGTAGCAATTCGAGGTCCGCCGTCTCGGCAACCTGAAGGCGGCGGAAGCGGGTGATCCATTCGACCCGCGGCCCCAGCGTGGAGCGCGGGCGGTCGCGCACAGGCCGTGCCCAGGCATTGGGCGATTCGATGGGGGCTTGCAGCTTGGCCGCCTCCTCCTCGGTCAAAATCGGCGGACGTCCCGGCGGCACCAATTCCGCCAGGCGGTCCAGCATGTTTCCCAGATAGGGATACGTATAGTGAGCAGCCCGGAGAAGACGCACCAGGGCGTCGATGCCCGCGAGGCGCCCCTTCAAGGCCGCCAGGTCGGCTTCCCAAGATGTTTCCGGCAACGCCTCCAGTACGCGCAGCGCCTCGGCGAAGCGGTTGTTTTGAACGTGCCGTTCCACGAGCTTTTTGACCACCGGCTGGAGCTTCCGCGCCACATCGCGGGCGGCGGCGTGCTGCGGCTTCAAGGCAAGCAATTGGCGTATCACGTTCAGCGTCTGCTGCAAGTCCTTCTTTTGCAGGCAAAGCGACAGCTCGGATTCCAATTGCGAGATCGCCGCGATGTGGCCCCGGTATTGATCGAGCGCGGCGCGTACCTCTTGGACTTGCATGTCGCGCGGCAGGTCCGCGAGCAGCCGGACGGCCTCTTCGTAGTCCCCCGCCTTCGCCTTCTCCGCCGCCTGCGATATGACCGCCTCGATTTCCGCTTTGCGTCGGGCCAGGAGCGGGGCCAGCTCGGACTGCAAGCGATCGACCTCGCGGAGCAGCCGCGCGTGCTCGTACCAAGCCCGTTGGCCTCTTGGAATCTGCTCCAAACAGGCGGCCGCATCCCAGGGTTTTCCCTGCGCCGCCAATTCCTCGGCCCGGGCCAGGAGCCGCCGCATCCGGGTCACGTATTTCGACAATTCCTCGCCGATCTGGTAGCCGCACACGCCGCAAAACGTCTCGTCGCCGGGGACGCGCGATTGGCAGCCGGGGCAGATGCACCACAGCCCCGCCCCGCAATGGCCGCAGAAGTTCCGCCGCGCGGGGTTGCGGGTATTGCATTCCGGGCAGGTTACGTCGCGGGTGATCGGTTCTTCCGCGGCGGCCGCCGCCGTCTCGGCCGCGCGGGGCGACTGCTTGGCGGCTCCTTCCTTCCCGCGGGGCGACCGCTTGGCGGCTCTTTCCGGATCGGCCTTGAGGTCCGCCGCCAGGTTCATGAGCGCGGCGCTGAACAGCCGCCAGTCCCGCTCGGGCGCCCCGTCCGGAACCACGTCCTCCATCGAAACCAGGTAATCGGCCAGGGCGGCCGGCTCGCGGGGAAGGTTCAGCAATTTGGCCTCATGCAACAGGGCCGCGTGGTCGAACGGCAACCCCACGCTCCGCAATTCGCGCCAAGTGACGAACAGCCTTCGGGCAATCTCCTGCCGTTCCGCCGCGATATTCGCGGACGGCGGTGACATCGCGTTGGTGATCTCCATGTGCCGGTCACTCATCGCGGAAGGCTGATTTCGGGATCCACGACGGCCGCCCAAATTATGAACTCGAAGGAGGTTTGGGCGGGATCGTCGAACGTGACCTTGACTTTGCCCGACTGACCCCGCAGACGCACGAAACGCGGCGAATCGGCGGGAACCTCGATGCTCAGGCGGTAGTTTCCCGCCGCCTCCGGATCCGGCTGCAAGGCCACGCGGAGATGCGGAGGATCGCAAACCGCCTCCTTCAAGCCCAAAGGACCCGGCAGGTCCCGGGTGCGCACCGTCAGCACCGCCTCCATCCGCTTGCCCTGCGGAATTCGGCCGAAGTTCAGCAGCCGTCCCCCGCCGAGAAAGGGGCTGTCGATCTCGATCCTCGTCGGCGGCGCCCCCGAGAACGGGATCACCAGCGTTTGCGGTTCCGATTCCGCGGTCGTCACCGCCCGCAGCCGCACCTCCCCTTCCAGCTTGTTGTTCGTCAAATCGGCCGGCACGTCCACGTCCAGGCGGTACCCGCTCAGGGCGTCCAGGTGCCGCAAGCCCTCCGCCGAAACCGGAGTCAGGCGGCAATTCACGCCGTCGGGCCTCACGCTTTCCACC
>JAAZNR010000004.1 GCA_012798155.1 Thermogutta sp.
GGCCTCGATAAAACCTACGCCCACAAAATATCCCTCGTATTCAACCCCAAGAACGAAACGTTCTATATGTACTATTGCGCCGTGGGCGAGCGCGGCCGCGGCATCGGGCTATTGACGAGCAAACCGATACGCTGAAGCGGAGCGGCGGCGTCCGCATTCTGCAAAGGAAACGGCGGCGCAACCGCGTCTTCGAGTCGCGGCGTCCGCATCATGGAAACGGAACGGCGACGCGATCACCCGGGAAGCGGATCGAGTCGCCCCGGCCGGTCCGGTTCGCAGCACGGCGATTGCCGTCAAATCGGCGACGAATTCCTGCCGGAGGACAGCCACCGGAACCCCCACGCCACCCTGAAACGTTGGCCGGATTGGCTCGTGCAGGGCGGTCCTTCGCCCACCGGCCGCCGCAACATTAAGAACCCCGCGGAGGTGCAACCTCGCGCGGGGTCGGGAGGGAGATGGGTTTTGCGAAGCAGGGACGGCCGCGGCAGGCCCATGTTCCGTGACGCCGTGTCCCGAGCATCACGTGCTCGATAAGGGCGCGTCCGGCGTATCCCGTGTTTGATCATGCCGCGTCCGGCGTATCACGTGCTCGATGTTTCGCTACCCTCGGACTGGCCGTTGGGCGCGGACTCCTCGCCGTTGCTCGGCGACTCTTCGCCGGCCGGACCCGGCAAAACCGGCCGTTGGGTCTGCCGCGGGAGCTGCGGGGGCTGGTCGGCGGCGCTCGTCCCGCTTCCCGATGTCGCGGGGGCCGGCGCCGGGGACGGGGCGGGCACCGAGGTGCCGGGGGCGACATACGTCGTCGCCGGCGGGCACACCGACTCCAGCGGTACCAAGCACGGGTCGACCGGCACCCGGCAGGCGATCGTCCGCGGCCGATACGTCGTGTACGTCACCGGTTCGATCCTCTGCACGGTCCGCGGGATCTGCACGGTCCGCTCCTCGACGGCCGTGCGGCAAACCTGGACGGGAATCTGCTGCACGCGCTCCTCGCAGACCTGCTTGTAAACCGTCACCGGGATTTGCCGCACCTGTTCTTCCTCTACCATGCGGCAAACCTGGACCGGCACTTGCTTTTCTACCCGCTCCACCACCGGCTTGGTTACGGTGACGGGGATCTTTCGCACCTGCACCTCTTCCACCATGCGGCAGGTTTGAACGGGTACCTTCCGCCGCACCTGCTCGGGCTGGTAGCGCGTCACCTCCACCGGCACCTGGACCGGGATGGACTTGGCGACGTATTGCGTTTGGGGGACGGTCTGGGCCACCACGTTGGGTTGCCACACTTGGCGGACCTCATATCGGCCGCGATTGTTGGGCACCCAGTACAGGCCGCCCGGCTGCCACGTCACCGCGCCCGTGATGGGGTCCACCACCGGCCGGCCGGACTCCCAGCTCAAGCGATTCTGGAACAAGCCCGGCTTCAGCACCAGTTGCTCGCGGTACCCGCCCATGTCCACGTACTGCGTCCGATAGGTGACCACCGGCTCGGTCACAGTCGTGTAATCGGTGCGGTAAACGACCTCCTTGACGGGCCGCATGACGGTGTAGACCTCCTCGCGTTCGGAGGTCTCCCAGACCGGTTTCAGCACGCGGACCTGCTCCTCCCGCTCGGCCGTCTCCTGCACATAGCGGACGACGTTGTAGCTTTCGTCGCGATACTGCGTTTCCCAGACCGGTTTCAGCACGCGGACCCGCTCCTCGCGGACCGAGGTCTCGGGGACCAACCGCGAGACGGTGTATCGCTGCTCGCGATACTGCGTTTCCCAAACCGGCTTGTAAGAGACGATCTTGCGCTCTTCGTATTGCGTCTCGCAAACCGTGCGATAAGTCGTGATCTCCACCGGCTCATACACCGTTTGATAGACGATCCGGTAGGTCGTCTGCTCGATAGGCACGGCCGCGGAGTAGGTACAGCATTGGCCCTCCGCGCGATGCCCTCCGGTCAACAGAACCGCACAGATCACCGGTACTCCGCATGCAAACGCCGAAGTAGCTCTCATGGCACCACCTTGCATGGATTTCCACCCGACTTCCAATGAACCAGGGGGTTGTACCTCCGGCCTTGCGGCGGCCGACGATCGGGCTGCGCAAAGCCTCCGCCGCGGCGGCGACCGCAGTTCTCCCCTTAATTTTGCGACATAGTTCGGCGGAGGCAAACGGAAGTCTGGTAAACCTTGCCGACACACGCCGCTACTCTAAGATAGCACGCGAGATATGGCACGCACAATTTTCTCAAGAAATGACCCCATGTTGCCGAAAGGCAACACCCTGCCCGCGATTCACTCTGCCCAGTCGGTAAGGGCGACCACAAGCGGTAAGAATGATGGTAGCCGTTCACGCACGTGCCCGGTGTGGCATCGCAACGCGGACGGGCAGAGGCTGTTTTTGAAACGCAGAGGACGCAGAGGACGCGGAGAAAGGAGAAAGTAGCCGCAACTCTCTCGTCTCTGCGTTCTCTGCGTTTCCATTTTTTCATTCCGGGTAGCCGTCCCTGGGCTGCTGGGAGCCGAAAAACGTATCCGCCCATTCACTCCCAAAGGCGGCAGTCCCATGGTCGCCGCTTTCATCGCCGGCA
>JAAZNR010000686.1 GCA_012798155.1 Thermogutta sp.
ATCGGGCTGACCGGGATCGGCCTGATCGGCATCGGGCTGAGCGGCCTCGGGCTCACTGTTATCGGGCTGAGCGAGATCGGGCTGAGCGGCATCGGGCGAGCGAACCATCGAGAGGTCGGAAACCAACCGCGAAGCAACCCCGCCTTGAGAGACCGCGTGCAGGACGGCCTCCAACAGATCGTCGCGCGAGGCCAGGTCGAAACCCTGTCCCGCGGCGACCTTGGTGCGAGGTTCGATGTACAAGATGGGCATGTGGAGCGGCCGGGTATGCGCCCCCACGCGCCGGCCCGAATCGTCCCATTCCCAGAGGTCCAGCCCGTTCACGCCGTTGCGATCGGCCTGTTGATAGAAGTTCAGCAGGTCGTCGGGACGAAGAATGGGGACCCAAGCCGCGAAAAAGACGTCGGGGTATTGTGACAGCAAGAGGTCGCAGACGGCGGAGAACTCCCAGCGTTCCACGGATTCGGAGCCGGCGTAGAGTGCGGCCAGAAAATGGAGAAGCCCCACGTCGCGGCTGATCGCGGAATCCAACAATTGGACGCGCGCCCGGCACTGATTGTGGCACTGTCCGTCGATGCGCACGCTCTCGCTCTGAACGGCGGACCGCCACAAAGCGATGGAGCCGGCCGCCCCGATGAGAAAGATGACCAGCGTCGTCAGCCGCAACCGGAAGGGCGCCGACCCCAACAGGGCCGCCAAACCCCGCCGCGACTCCGGACTGGCCGACCGTGTACTCATCTTCTCGTTCTCACTGCCCGAGTCGGGGCCCGAACGCAGATAGGAAACTTAGGACAAGAGCGGAAAAGCCACGAAAGCGCCAAGGCGGTACGGGCAACATCCCTGCCGGCCGGAACACGAGCCGCACGACCGTCGGGCGTCGCTCAGGCTCCCGCCGCACCGGCTTTGCCGCAGCCCCGCCTTTCGCCCCCGCAATACTTCGGCATCTTCTATCTATAATTTTACCGCAACAATCGGTTTCGCCAGTAATTTTCGCCGATTGTAGAGAGTTTGAGCTTGCGTGGGAAGATTCCTCGCCTGGGAACGCACAAGGCGGACGCGACGGACCTCGCCCTTCGGCGTCCCGGCCTCAATTCAGCGGCATGACGTTCGGCGGGAGGGGCGTTTGGCTCCGGGCACGCAGCTCCTCCGCCCGATCCATCAGGTTTTGCGGGGGCGAGACCACTTGGGGGACCAACTGGTAGTCCAATACCCGCATGTCGCGAATCTCCCTCGCCGCTACGTTTTCGGAAAAGAAGTCGAAGGGCGGGATCTGATACCAGGGCGGGTCGATCCGCTCGTAAACGGTCAGGGTTTGGTAGCCGTCCTTCACGAGCCGAATCTTCCGCGTGCCGTAGTAGGTGAATGTCGTGGCGATGGGCGTCGCGCCGATCTGGTAATCGTCCACATAGACCATGGCCCCCGGCGGATCGCTACGGATCATCAACCGCCGTTGAACGCAGCCCGACAATAGCAACACCGACGCCGCCGCAACTATCCGCAGGGCAAGAGGAGAGCGACTCGCGGCGCCGGAAAACGAGTTCCGGCGGCGACCGTCGTGGAGGGATATTGAGGTCGCGGCGGTCATCTCCATCACCATGCGTGGGGATCGTCCTACTCGATGCCGGGATTCCAGCCGGTCCGCCGATTCCGCGGGGATTCCGGCCTGCTCCGCCGATTCCGCCGGGATTCCGGCCGGTCTGCCGATTTCCGGCCGGGAAGGATAACAATTCCGCCCCCGCCGTTCCATACGGAAATGCGGGCGACGGCCGGGCCGGAATGCATAAGGCGATTTGCGCCAAGAGCCGGACCGTGAGAAAATGTCCCTGGGAGAATTGAGGGAAATTGTGTATCCGTGGACTGAAGTTGGGCGAACTGGGACGCCCCGGCAGTAAACTACCCCGCTCAGGGAGGGACGACGATCGCGCGAGGAAGGGTCAGCCCGCAAGTTAAGGCTGGACTTTTGCAAATTGTGGTGACAAGTTCTCGTCCGCCTTGGAAGAGGGTTATGGTGAGGGCAATTGGCCGCGAAAACGGCTTGCCGTGATTGCCCAACTTCACCCAGCCCTCACCCGCTGCCCCTCTCGCAGAGGGACAGGGGAGCAGTTTGCAAAAGTCCAGTTAAGGATCAGCCCACAAGTTATCGTTCATAATTGCACCGATTCCACTCGCTTTGAAACGCAGAGGCACGGAGGCTGTCTTTCTTTGAACCGCAGAGGCGCGGAGGGCACGCATTTTGAAGCACATTGAAGCACAGAACCGCAGAGGCGCAGAGGTCACGGGTTCTAAAACGCAGAGAGTGCGGAGAGGGCGGATTTTGAAACGCAGAGGGCGCGGAGGGAAAAGAAGAATTGGTA
>JAAZNR010000687.1 GCA_012798155.1 Thermogutta sp.
CCAGCCAGAACAGTACGAGGCGATGGGCAGCGCCCTCTCCAATGCCTACATAGGATTCCGAGGGCTCTTGCCAGGTGATAACCTCTTCACCGCGGAATGTGGATGTTGGCTTGGATTGCATAGAGCGGCAAAACGCGACTTCAAGGAAGCGAGCGCCTTTCTAATGGAAGCCCATGGCATTCTCGAACGGCTCTTCGGAAAGGCGAGCCCTGTGCCGATTGCAGTTGGGATCTCTTGTGCTCGCCTCCTGACCGAAATGGGTGAAAACTACCAGAGACAGAAGGACTTGTTGGAGACTTCCATCGCCTTCGGCGAAAAGAACAGTACGGAAAGACGTTATGTGCTCTGGAAGGAGCGCTCGATGGCCTATCTGGCGGAAGCGATCTATCGTTCCGGAGATGGTGCGGAAGCCGATCGCATCTTCGGAATTGTCGAGACCCATATTGCAAATCAACCGGGAAGCCCAGACCTTGCGTCCGTCAAGGCATCGTGTGCGCAGAATCGCGTGCGTCACTTGATTGTTGAAAAACGATTCGAGGAAGCTCTCGTAGTGATCGATGAAATGGCTGATGGGAGTTGGCCTGCTCCAAACAAAGGGCTTGGAGCGGAGCGTCTGTTTCGCATGCGTGCAGACCTTCTCCGGCGAGTAGGAAGGGAGAAGGACGCGCAACTGGATGAGCGAATCGTGAGGATGATTGGCGATAACGTGACAGAACTTCAGGCTGTGTCATGTGCGCCCATTGGCCGTATCGAGAGATCGCCGGAGCGGTAAGCGTGGCACATATCAAATTCGGTCTTGGTGGGTGACAACGATTCTCGCAGCGCAGGTCGTGTGTCCTGTTGTTTTCCACGAAACAGTCACGTTGGAGGCTCAAATGGTAGTTCCTCTATCTCGGATTGGGCGTCGCCCTCGCCCATTTTCGCTGGGCGTTGCTTTGCTGTGGACGTTGTTCTTCGTCGTCTGCCACGTTCTTCCTTCTCGTGCCGAAGCGCCAGCACAGGCAGGACAGTCACCCTCATTGACTCCCGCACTGATCAAGCAAACGAATCGCGCAATCGCGGCTTCGCTCGCCAACGGGCGTGTGGATGACGCAATCCTTAAGATGAGGGAATCTCATCAATGGGTTGTCAGTGCCTATGGTGCTGAATCGCGAGAGGCACGAGAGAGTGCTGTTACCATCGCCGAGTATGTCGAACTCAAGACGCTTTCTCCTGAAAAGCTCGAAGGTTTCATCCAGAGTTTTCGTGAAATTGATCGAGCGTCTCGTTGCGTTTACTCGTTGAGCTTGAAAGAAGTCCCGTCTCCAGCGGAGTCTGCAGCAACGTACCTCGCGATTCGTGACGCCAGCCGCGGCATGAGCACGGCCGTGCAGCGACCCGGTATATTTCACGTTCAATGTGACGTTTGGCATGCCAGGCTTCTTTTCATGACGCGGCGATTTTCCGACGCAGAGACGATCCTGAAGCGGGCACGATCGGTGCTTGAGCCGTTAGTCGGCGAAAAGAGCTCGCTGGTAAGTCTGATAGACTACGAGATATGCCGGATACTCCTTGAGGAACGAAAGAGTCTAGCGTATCAAAGACAGACTCTCGATCGGATTGTTGCGTTCGCCAAGCAGGAAATGGACCGAGGCCAGTACGCGTTCCGTCGCGAAGAATGGACAACGCAGTTGGCAGAAACATGCTATCTGAGCGGTGATTCGCAGACGGCCGACAACCTGTACCGGGAGGTAGAGGCCGCGTTGCCCGACACGTTTCCTAGCAATGAAGCCAATCTTGCGTATCTCGCGTGTGGAAAGCACGCGGCGAGGGCATTGATGGCTAGCCGCAATTGGGAGGGCGCGCTGGTAAAGCTGAACCACTTGATTACTGTCGCCTACAAGCATCCGGTTCCGAGTCAGAGCCTCCGTATGGAATGCCTATTCCGGATGCGGGCCGAGGTGCTGCGAGAACTCGGGCGGGAGAAGGAGGCGGAATCGGACGAGCGAACAGTGAAACTCATCACCGACAACGTCGCACGCCTCCAAGCCGCCATTGCCCAACTCTCGGATCCCAACGACGCGTCTCAGACGTGGCCGTTCACGGCGAAGCCGCGAGTAGGGAGGGCGGAGGCTGGTGGGTGAGGTGGGCGAGGATGGAGTCGTGAAGAAAGGAGAAGGCGCTGCGGCCTTGCTGGGCGCAAGTGGCGAGAACGGTCCAGATACGCTCGCACCAGCCACGGCCGGTTGTGCCGCGGGTGCCTTGGGTGACCTTCCGGTCGATGATCACGAAGCGGAACCGCTGCTCCATGGCGTTGTTGGTCGGCTCGACCCCCGGCGTAGCCAGAAAGCGGAAGTAATGGTCGGCATGCTTGCGAAACCGGTTGGCGATGTTCACCGCTTCGGTGCGTTGGGGCGGTCGGCGGGCGGTCTTGAGCAGGGACGTCTTGACCTGCTCGGCCTCGCGCCGCCACCGCTCTTCGGGCATCTGATCGCGGCGGTGCCAAACGTGAAAGAGCTTCTTGATTGCGTCCAGCAGCCTTTCCCCGTAGCGGCGAGTCACGGCGTCGGTCAGAGTCGTGAGGAACTTCACATCCCGAACCAGATGGGCCCAGCAGAATTGCATCGACGCTCCGGCGTCGGCCAGGAACTTGCGGTAGGCGCTCAAGTAGTCGCAGCCGATCACGCCCTCGAACGTCTCGCCAAGGATCGCCTTGAGGACGTCCGAACCCCGGGAAGGGTCGATGTGAAAGGCGGTGAAGCCCTGCGCTCCCGGCACGTGAAATCCCCACGTCCAGAGTCGATCGCCGTTCTCCGGATGGCCCGTCTCGTCGATATTCATCACCTGCTGGTTCGGCAGGGCAAACAGGAGTTCGTCGTAGCCCGCAGCCAGGGCGTCGCTCGCCTTGCCGACCACCTTGGCAATCTGCCCGGTGGAGAGCGGCAGTTGGAGCACGTCCTTGAGAAAGGTCTCGATCACCCGGTACGACATGTGGCAAGCGCCCTTCTGGTAGGCGATCAGGGCCGACAGCCGTGGCCCCACCAGCCCGCCACGTACCAGTTCCTCGGGCAGCGGCACGGCGATTACCTCGCCGGTCACGCGGTGACGGTACAGCCTCGCCCGATACTCGGTCACCTCGAAGAGCTTGGGCACCAGGTCGACTTGCTGCAAGGTCTTGAATTCTTCGAGCGGTTCCCACTCCGTCCCGAGCGACTCTTCGGTCCACTCGTAGACGAACGCCGTCTTCACTTCCTCCGGCGGAAACTCCTTGCGCGCGTGCCGCTCGTGGCCCGGCTGGCCCCCGCATCGCCGTTTCTTCCTTCCCGCTTTGCCCGCGTTCTTCACGGGCCGGGGTGGCTTGACGATATCACTAGAAGGCGGCTTCGACGATGTCGAAGAATTCTTCTTCGCCGCAGCCAGTTCCTTCTCGAGCTGTTCGATCCGCGCCAGCGCCGCGGCGAGTTGCTGTTCCAGCATCGCCACCCGCTCGCCCAACACCGCACAGTTCGGACATGGCTGGGGTCGCATCTTCATAATGCGACAATCTACCCCACCCAGCCGTATTTGGCCTATAGCAGTTCGAAAAGCCGTGAACGGCTACCCGCCCGCCGCGGCGACAATTGCGGCCTCTTTGGCCCGGTCCTGGCCGCGGATCGCGCCAAAGTCGACCGCCTTGGGAATCACCGATTCGAAGCGGATCTCCTGCCGGAGGGCGTTTTCCAGCTTCCGCTTGCCGGCGAAGAAGTCGACGACCTCTTCCAACGTGGAGACGGCGAATACCCGGCAACCTTCGTGCCCCGGCTTAGCCAGGATCAGGACGCACTCTTTCTCGTTGCCTGCAGGCACGATCAGCGACTGGCCAGGCTTGGCCACGTAGGCGATCGACAAGGCCCCCGGCACGCGGCGCAACTCCCCGTGCAGGCCGACCTCGCCCATCAGGATGAAGTCCCCTTCGCGATACTCCGGCAGGTCGGGCAACACGCCGGCGGCCTGGAGCATGATGATCGCCAAGGGGAGGTCGAGCCACGAGCCCTCTTTGAGGATGCTGGCCGGGGTGAGGTTGATCTGGATCGAGACTTCCGGCTCCGGGATGCGCAGCTTGGCAAAGGCTCCGGCAATCCGCACGACTGCTTCGCGAACGCCGACGCCGGCCATACCGGACACGTCGGTTGCCGCTAGCCAGGAAGCCGGCCTCTTGAGAACCTCCATTGCCCGGGCTTGGACCTCGATCACATAGCCGTCCAGCCCGAAGAGAATCCCGCCATTTAACGTGTGGTCGCGGGTCAGCAATTCACGGAGCTGCCGCTGCTCGTCGCGGGTGCGAGTTCTGCCCCTCATGAGCCCGTTCCTCCCTTGCCCAATGGAAAACGGAGACAAATCATCGTCATTGTAATTCACGCGACCTACGGACGCAACTTAGCCCAAAAGAGTAGGAGTCGGACGAAGATGGACGCAACGAAAGGGGGGAAGAAGGGGGCGGTCGGCGGCAGGAGGTCAATGTGGCGTTCTGCGGCGGACCCGTCACGCGACGGAAGCAAGGGGGAATTCTGCTGAGACGCGGGAACTGGGTAGCCCGGATAGCTTGCTATCCGGGTCGCGAAGCGACA
>JAAZNR010000688.1 GCA_012798155.1 Thermogutta sp.
CAGACGCTCCGGCCGATTGCGGAAAGGCTCGCTCTTTGGCAACTGGGAGCTGTATGTGACGGTCCGCCTAGGCAAGTGCCGGCCGCCCGGTCGCGAATCTTCACCGCAAGGCGTCCTTGACACTAAGTCTTGTGGCGCATAAACTTGCAGCATTCGCTCTGGATGCGGTCAACGGTAAACCTTCTCTTGCCGGCGGAGTACGGACTCGTGACCAAGAAAGACATTGTGCGAGAAATCTCCAAGAAATTGGATTTGAAGCAGACTACCACCAAGAGGGTGGTTCAGATGACGCTGGATGCGATCATCGACGTCTTGGTCGAGGACCGTGAAGTTCAGTTGCGGAACTTCGGGGTGTTTCGGGTACATCTCCGAAAGCCCAGGAAGGCTCGAAATCCCGTGACCGGGGAGGCGGTTCAGGTCCCCGAAAAAGTCGCGGTGCGATTCAAGCCTGGCAAGGAAATGGCGCGGCGATTGCGACAAGCTTACCGCTCGGCCGCAAGCCAACGCAGCGAATCCCGGACGACCTCCCGGCGCAAAGCCGCGGAGTGAGTTCCGATCGTCTGCAATGAGCGGTTGTGTCGGCGCCAGAACGGCCCTGTTTTTCGTCCCCCGATGGTGGACGCGAGAGCGGCGCTAGGTCAAACCGAAGGCCCCGGCATGACGAAGACGGCGGTCCACAACGCAATCGTCGTAAGGTGATTTTCTCGAAATCCTCGTTCCGCCGCCGATCTGAACCGGCGCCGAAATCGTCTTTTTTCTTCTCTCGTCGGCGGATCGTCACACACAGCTCCCAAGCGCCGTGCACGACGGGGTATTTTCGCTCGGACACAGAAGTACCGCTCGCGTCCTTGGGCGGCGCGCGTGGAAGGCGACAACAAAACTGTTTCGGGACGTCCCGCCGAAGCGGCGGTCCCAAGTTAGGGTCATGGAGGATGTCATGCAAAAGCTGCTGCTCGGCGTCGTTCTAGCGCTCTTGGTGAGCAGTGCCGTGGGTTGCGTCGTTCCCATCTACTCCGCCGATCCCGATCGGCGAGTCCAGCAGATGATCTTCACATCAGAGGGGTTGCGGCTGTTCATCGACGAATGGGAACGGACATGGATGCTCGATGCCCCGGACCACATGACGCCCTACCGCACCCACGGCGGAATTATTTAGCGGGCCGCATTCCGAGCCGTTGCATCAGTTGCATCAGGCGAAGCGGTGAGCTTGCATCAGGCGAAGCGGTGAGCCGGCGCATTTCCGCAAAGTGGGACGCGGGCGTTGCCGCATTCGAGAATCGCGGATGCCGCCCTCGCCCCCCGACGATTGGTACGGCGGCAGTACGATGGAAGTCGCCGCCCGACGATGGGTACCCCGTAACTACGGTGGAAGCCGCAGTCTGCCGGTTGAGCGAAGCAAGACCTTGAAGGGGCATCGGTTGAGTGAACCAACGTTGGCACGCGTCGCTTGAGTGAAAAGACTTTGAGGGGGGAAACGGCCGCGGCAAACGCGGCCGTTTTTTTCTCGCCGCCGGCCCGAAGCGGCTTTGCCGGTCTTACCGCGGAATTTCCGCCGGCGGGCGTGCACCGATCGAGACGGCTCGTCGCTGCGCGGTCCCCGTCGCTAAGTCGTGCCTTAAACCTACAGCGCCGCAAAGCCCTCGCCCGTGCAAGCCGCACCCCGTCAACCCCGCGCAAACTGCGGCGCTTGGGCATCCGCTTGGGCAACGGCATAAACACCCTGCAACGAGCCGATTCAGGCACAAACGAGCCGAGTCAGGCACAAGTTGGCGCTGTGGTATTTAGTTTTATTGCACAGGATCGGCCAAACCAGCTTACCGATCTTACGCAGACTCACAAAGCTGCGTACCCCAGTTTGTCCAGCTTCTTATCCTGCGCAGTAAAATTAGTCTTCGTCGGCGTCGCGAACGCTGAATTCCAGTTTCCATTTCTTGTCGGAATTGAGGCTGTTGCACCATAGCTCCAACATTCCCAGTTCCGTGACCTTGGCGTGAAATCGGACGGGCACGTATTCGCCCTCGCTGCCTTCTTCCGCCGGCAGACACGCCTCCAG
>JAAZNR010000689.1 GCA_012798155.1 Thermogutta sp.
TGTTGTTGATGGCTCGGGAAACCCTTTGCCCCCGGAAATGCGCCGACCCGTACCGCCGCGGTACCCGGTTGAAAACGACGCGGGATGCCTCATTCGCCGCTCCGATGCTTAGTTCACCTTTTGCTGCAAAACGCGCGCCGCGCGTTCGCAAAACGGGCATGATTCGTCGTAAGCTATGGACGAGAAATAGGTTACGGATAGACATCCGATCCCATGCCGGGATCGGAGAGCCTGGCAAAAGAGCCGGCCTGCCAAAATGGCACCCGGCTTCGACCGGGCTGGTGAGCGAGCCTGCGGGTCACCGACAACGCAATCGCGAGCCGCCGGCGCAAGCCGGTGGTGGGTGCTGGATGGCGCCGAAACACCTCCGGCTTACGCCGGAGGCTCCAAGGGAAAACGGAGGGTGAATTCCAGAGCCGCCGGTATAAGCCGGCGGTGGAAGCTGCGCGAAAACGGGCGATCGGCGCGAATACGCGGGTTACGCGGAATGAGACGACTGGGACCCGGCAAAACTCCGACCGCCGGTCGCCCCCGGTGCACTTCATCATCAAAATCATGACCTATTCTTTTTGGACCATGCCCAATGGATCTGAGGACGGAGAATCACTTCGAGGAAAGGTTGGCAATGGCGGGAGAAATGGTTTCGGAAACAGATAGCTTGCCGGCGGCGGGCGAGGGGCTTGTTCCGGCCCTGCAGATCGCCGCCGGGGAGACCGCGCGTCCCGTGGAGCCGCTGCCGGATGCCGCGATCAAGGTCCTTCTCGCTGATGACGACGCGGCGGTTCGTCGCCTGATAGGACAATTCCTGCGCAACGAGCGATACGAGGTCCTGGAAGCCGCCGACGGGGCCGAGGCATTGCAAGCCGTTCTCCGGGAATGCCCGGATATCGTCTTGACGGACTGGGAAATGCCGCACATCGACGGCCCGACCTTGTGCGAGCGGATTCGGGCGGCCAATCTGCCGTATTACGTTCATGTACTCTTGCTCACGGCCCGCAACACTCCGGAGAGCCTCGTCCAGGGTCTCCACAGCGGCGCGGATGACTATCTCACCAAGCCTGTACAGAAGGCGGAGCTTCTGGCCCGCCTCAGCACCGCCCGGCGGATCGTGGCGGCCAACCGCCAAACCGCGCGCATGGCGCGGACCGACGCCCTCACCGGCCTGTTGACGCAGCGGAGTTTCTTCGAGCACCTTTACTATCACTTTTCGCTGGCCAAGCGCCACGGGCGGCCGCTGGCCTGCGCGATGACGGACTTGGACTACTTCAAGCGGGTCAACGACGTGCACGGGCACCTGGCGGGCGACTTGGTGCTGCGGACCGTGGCCGACGTGCTTCGCCGGGCATCGCGCGACTCGGATATCATCTCGCGGCACGGGGGCGAGGAGTTCTGCGTCCTCCTTCCCGACACGGACGAGAGCGGGGCCGAGCGTTGGGCCGAACGCCTTCGCGGGATACTGGCCGAAGAGATCATCCGTTTGGAATCGGGCGAGCAACTTTCCGTGACGTGCAGCGTCGGCGTGGCCGGCTTATGCGAAGATACCTTGTCCGCCGAGCAATTGGTGGATCGCGCCGATCAGGCCCTGCTGTGTGCCAAACGGAGCGGCCGCAATCGCGTCGTGCGCTATCTCGCGGTGGTCGGCGGCGACAAGAATTCGCTGCCGGGCCCCGCCCCGGAGGATATCTTCGAGGGGGTCGCGGCGCGGGATGTGATGACACCCATCGTCAGCCCCTTGCGTGCGGACACGCCCACGCGCAACGCCGCCGATTTCTTCCTCCGCTCGCGGATCAGTTCCGCCCCGGTCGTGGACGACGAGGGCCGCTTGGTCGGCGTCCTGTCGGAAAAGGATTTGATGATCGCGATGGCCGCCCTGGATGGTTGGCAGCGACCGGTCTCGCAGTTGATGCAACGGCAAGCCATCACGTATGACCAAAACACGCCCCTCCGCGTGATCTACGAATTCCTGTGCCGGGTATCTCTGCGGCGGATCATCATCGTTCACGAGGGAGCGCCCGTCGGGGCCGTCAGCCGCGGGAGCTTGCTCCGCTGGTTCCACTGCCGGCTTGTCGCTTTGGGCATGTTGCCGGACAAGGACGGCGCCCCCGCGGTATCGACGACCGACGAGAAGCGAGAGACGCTGATCCGTGCGGCCCGGCGGATCTCCGAAGAGGCCGAGGAGTTCATCCGCGGCCTGGCGGAGGACGACGCCGACTTGCAGGCCCAGGTCATCGCCACCGCCACCCAATTGCAGGGGTTGACCACGGAGTTGTTGGCGCAATCAGGAGGCAGCGCCGGCGCCCGCGGAGCCTTCTTCTCGACGGGGGCAAATCCGGAGTAAGCGTTGGACGGCCGCCCCCTCCGCCGGGCCGGCAAGGCACGAACGCCGCCGCCGCTGCGACGTTGCCGGCCGGAAAAGACCGCTCAACCGCCGCGGGCCAGGGCCTTGGCCACGTCCGTGCGGTAGGCGATCAGGGCCGGCATGTAGCCCACGATGGAAGCCAACGCGATCAGGCCGGGAATCAACACCAGTTCGATGGGTTGGGCGCTGAGGGCGTTGATGCGGATGCCGGTCTGCTCGAAGATCGTGCCCGAGAACGCGCCGATCAGTCCATGCCCCAGGATGACGCCGAAGGCCCCGCCGCCCAGCGAGAGCAAAA
>JAAZNR010000690.1 GCA_012798155.1 Thermogutta sp.
ACAAGTTTGATGTTCTTACCCAGCAAGTTTGACATTTTTGCCCAGCAAGATTGACGTCGTGCTCCGCGGCGCCTCGTGCAGGCCGTACAATGCCCGATGGGCCGAACCAAATTGTCCTCGGCACGTCGTCCTCGGCACGGAACGGCCAGGGAAAAACGGCATTCCCTACGGTTCCGAGTGAGTTGCGGAACCGCGAACGGCCGGCCGCTCGGCCGCGAGAACGGAATCACACTCCCCTTGTCATAAGTGCGGAATCGGTGGATGATAATGGTAATTCATTCGACAAGGGGGATTGTCTGCGCACCCTATGCCTTTCAAGGAGGTTTGCGGAATGCGGCGACCGATCGTGGCCGGTAACTGGAAAATGAATCTGGATCGAGCTTCCGCCGCGGCCCTGGCCAAGGCGGTAGTGCAGGGGGTCGAGGCATTTCCGGGAGTCGACGTGGCGCTCTGCCCGCCGTTCGTCTATCTGTCGGCGGTGGCTGAAGTGGTAGCCGGTTCTCGCGTAGCACTGGGCGCGCAAAACCTGTACCCGGAGCCGAAGGGGGCTTTCACCGGCGAGATCAGCCCCCTCATGCTGAAAGACGTCGGCTGCACGTTTGTCATCTTGGGGCACAGCGAACGCCGTGCGATGGGCGAATCCAGCGACTTCGTCAACGAGAAGGTCTTCGCGGCGCTCGAGGCGGGCCTCAAGCCGATCGTCTGCGTCGGCGAGACGCTCCGCCAGCGAAAGGAGAATAAGACCTCCGCGGTGATTCGTCGCCAGGTGGAAGGCTCGCTGGCCGGTTTGTCGGCCGAACAATTGTCGCGCTGCGTAATTGCCTACGAGCCGGTCTGGGCGATCGGCACCGGCGAGAACGCCACGCCCGAACAAGCCGAGGAGGTCCAGGCCGAGATCCGGCAGTTGATCGCCGCTCGCTACGGTAAAGACGCGGCCGACGCACTCCGCATCCAGTACGGGGGAAGCGTGACGCCGGCCAATGCCGAGAGCCTGATGAAAATGCCGGATGTGGACGGCGGCTTGATCGGCGGGGCGAGCTTGAAGGCCGATAGCTTCCTCGCCATCGTGGCGGCGGCACAAACTTGCAAGGCGTCTTGAGGACGATCGGCGTCGCCCCGAAAAGAGCCGTTTGCGATGGGACATCTCAACGACTGATGGTTGTGGTGGAATCGGCGGCCGGACGCTGTCTATCGTGGACCGCTTGCCACGCCGCAAACGGCACTCTGGACAACGTTGGGAACAACGTCGTCGGGAGCAACACTGGTAACAAGGCTCGGAACGACAAACACGACCATGAAAATCATATTTTTGATCCTGCTTTCCCTAACCGCCGTGTTCATGATCCTGTTGGTGCTTATCCAGCGAGGCAGAGGCGGCGGGTTGGCCGGCGCCTTCGGCGGCATGGGCGGTCAAAGCGCCTTCGGTGCCAAGGCGGGGGATACTTTCACCCGCATCACCATCGGCGTGGCCGGCTTCTGGATCGTCCTGTGCGTCTTGGCATTGGGCTATTTCCGCTGGGGTCAACGGTCCCGGTTGGATATCGGCGGCTCGGTGCCTGCGCAGGGACCCGCTCTGCTCCCCACACAAGACGAGAATGGTTCCGCGGCCGGTTCCGCGCCGGCGGGCACGTCCGGGGCCGAGACGCCTGCTGGCACCCCCGCCCCATCCGGCGGAAATGGGTCCGGCGGCACCCCTTGATCGGGCCGGGCAGGGGGGGACTTTCCCGGAGCCGTTGCTCCTGAGCCGGCATCCTCCGAGATTCAGCGTTGACCTGGTTTCCTCCACGTGTATGATTCGCTTCGGAGGTCGTCTTGCTCCTGAGCATGACCGGATTCGGAGAGGCGAGGATCGAGGGGCCGGAACTGGCCGTCCGCGCCGAAGTCCGTGCCGTCAACAATCGCTACTTCAAGCTCGGCATCCGATGCAACGAAAGCCTGACGGCGGCGGCCGAAGCGGAAATCGAGGCCCTGCTCAAGCAGGCTATCCGCCGGGGCACGGTGCAAGTCAATTTGTTCATCGACCGCCCGCCCTCGTCGCTCGATTTCCGCGTCAACCGTGAAGTCTTGTTGGGCTACTGGAATCAGCTCGTGAGCATCGCGATCGAGGCCCATGCCACGCCTCCCAACCGTCTGGATCCATTCCTGCAATTGCCCGGCGTCATCTCGGACCGTTCCGATCCGGCCGTGCGGGTGGAGGAAGTCAAGCCGATCCTCATGGCGGCCTTGGAACAGGCGGTCCAAGAATTCCAGCGGATGCGGCAAGTCGAAGGCCGCAACATGGCGGACGACCTGCGGCGGAATTGCCGCGAACTGCGGGAGCTGGCCGAGCAGGTCCGCACACGAGCTCCGGCCGTCATCGAGAATTATCGCCGGCGTTTGCGCGAGCGACTCAACCGCTTGCTGGGCGAAGTCGATATCCAGGCGGCCCAGGAAGATATCCTGCGGGAAGTCGGGCTTTTCGCCGAGCGATCGGATATCTCCGAGGAACTGGTGCGATTCCAAAGCCATGTCGAACAGTTTCTCCAGGCATTGGATTCCGCCGCAGCGGAGGGCGTCGGCAGGCGGCTGGACTTCATGACGCAGGAAATGGTGCGAGAGATCAATACGCTGGGAGCCAAAGCGAACGATGTAGAGATCAGCGGCTACGTCGTTCGAGCCAAGACGATAGTCGAGCGCATCCGGGAAATGGTGCAAAACGTGGAATGAGGAGATGGTGCGAAGCGCCGCATGAGCCCTTCCCACGACAAGAAACCGAGGGAGCCGTCACGGCAAGCCAAACCGGTCGTGCTTTCGGGGCCTTCCGGCGTGGGCAAGACGACCGTCGCGGAGCTTTTGCTGCGGAAGTCGCCCGTGCCCTTGGTGAAGAGTGTTTCCGCGACCACCCGCCCGCCGCGGCCGGGGGAAGTCCACGGGGTCGATTACTTTTTTCTCACGCCGGAGGAGTTCTTTCGCCGTCGCGAGGCCGGGGAGTTCCTCGAAACGGCGGAAGTGTTCGAGAACGGCGTTTGGTACGGGACGTTGCGCGAGCCGGTCATGCGTTTGCTCGCGGACGGGAAGTGGGTCTTATCGGTGATCGATGTTCGAGGCGCGATCGCCCTGCGCGATGCGCTGCCGGACGCCGTGAGTATTTTCCTATTGCCCGAAAGCCCCGCCGTTCTCATGGAACGCCTCCGCGGAAGAGGAACGGAAGACGAGGAAACGGTTCGACTTCGACTGCAACGGGCGGAAGAGGAACTGCGGCTGGCCGATCAATATCGGTATCGCGTGATGAACGACCGCGTGGAGGACGCCGTCGCCCGGATTTGTGCAATCCTCGCATTGGAGGCCGGGCTGACCGGCACTTACGACCCAAAGGGAATCGTCGCCGACGGAGGTTGTAGCCCATGTACGACGAATTGAAGGATGATGCGCTCGTGGACAAGGTCGGCGGGCGTTTCAAGCTCTCGACGCTGATTCAAAAGCGTTTGGTGGCCTTGATGAAGGGCGCGCCGCCCCTGGTGGACTTGGACACGAAAGACCGCATGAAAATCGTCTTGCGAGAGATCATGGAAGACAAGATTTATCTAGATCTCCATGACCGTGTGAGAACCGTGGCGGATCTCCCGGAACCGGGAGATCTTGATTTGACCGGCGGCGGCCTGCCGCCGGCCTGAACCGCCGGCGTCACAAAGGCCCCGCCCGATGAGGGGAATGGTGATCGTCCAGCAAACAGAACAATGGGAGGGTCCGAACGGCCATGTCCGGGCATGAGATTCTGGTCGGTGTGACGGGGGGGATCGCGGCCTACAAGACGGCCTCGCTCGTCAGCCGCTTGGTACAAAGCGGGGCCTCCGTAACGGTCGTCATGACGGAAGCCGCCGCGCACCTGGTCGGGCCGAAGACCTTCGAGGCATTGACGGGCCGTCCCGTCGGCACCGATCTGTGGTCCCCGACGCCGCATCCTCACATCGATTTGGCTCGGCAGGCGGATTTGCTGTGCGTCGCCCCCGCCACCGCCAATTTCCTCGCCAAGGCGGCGTGGGGAATGGCCGACGATCTGCTGACGACCTGCCTCCTGGCCTTTACCGGCCCGGTCCTGGTCGCCCCCGCCATGAATAGCCAAATGTGGGCCAAGCCGGCGGTTCAACGTAATTTGCAACGGCTGCGCGACGATGGGTGTGTGATCATCGATCCCGAAGAGGGACGCCTCAGTTGCGGCGAGGTCGGCGCGGGCCGCATGGCCGAGCCGGATGTCATCTTCGCCAAGATCGAGGAAGTCCTCTCCCGCCGCATCGTCTGATCGAGCGGAGCCGTTTGCGATGTAATCCATGATCTACCGCCGGTTGCCGTGATATCGGCGACCGGATGGTACCTGCGGTTCGTGCTCCGGTTGCTGCAACGCGAACGGCCGGATCGAGCGGGAGGCACGCAAGACGGTTCCGGCGAAAGCAGGCCGGCCGCCCAAGAGCCTCGTCGGCCTTGAATTCCCCTCATCGCCGCCGTAGGGAGGTCGCTTCGTGGCCAAAGTGCTGATCACCTCGGGTCCCACGCGAGAGTATCTCGATCCCGTCCGCTATTTGTCGAACGCCTCCAGCGGGCGCATGGGGAGCGCCCTGGCCGAGGCTTTCCTGGCCGCCGGTCATGAGGTCCGGATCGTCTCGGGTCCCGTCGAGATCGCCTACCCGCCGGGCTGCCGCGTGCGTTTCGTCACCACCACCGAGGAAATGTTGCACGCCGCGATCGAGCTGTTCGCGGACTGCGACGGGGTCATCGGGGCAGCGGCCCCCTGCGACTTTCGGCCCGCGGCGCGGGCCTCCGACAAGATCGTGAAAACCGGCGACGACCTGTACTTGCGACTGGTGGAAACCCCTGATATCTTGGCCGCTTTGGCCGCCGCAAAGCAAGGACGGTGGATCGTTGGATTCGCCCTGGAGACGCGCGACGGCCCCGTTCGGGCCATGCAAAAATTGCAACGCAAGCAGTGCGACCTGATCATCCTGAACCATCCCCCGGCCATCCATTCCGACAGAACCGAAATCACCGCGTTCACGCCGGACGGGGCGGTCTTGGGAACTTTCATCGGCTCCAAGACGGACGCGGCCCGCGCGATCTACGGCTGGGTCGAACGAAGGCTCTTGCATTGAGGAACTCGGGCTTGCGGCCGCCGCAGGCGGATTCCAACGGCTCTCGGAGAGAGTGATCCATGGCGAGAAAACACGAGGTAGTCAGCGCGGGAATCCTTTTCGCCGATGTCGCGTGCGAACCCGTCGATCATCTCCCGCGCGCCGGCGAGCTGGT
>JAAZNR010000082.1 GCA_012798155.1 Thermogutta sp.
GAGTTGCGCGCCATCGAGGACGCCATGATTAAAACCTTGACCGCCATGTATCACGGCCGGATCAAGTACCCTGAGCGAACCGAACGGAGCGAACGAAGCGAACGAACCGAGCGAGGCGAAAGGAGCGAGCGAACCGAACGGAGCGAACGGGCGACGGATCGCAGGACGGAGGAGCCGCAAGAGGGGGCGAAACGGGAGGAGTCGCCCGCCGCGGAGCCGTCCAAGTCCGATCCAGCCGCGGCCGCGGCCCGCCCCGCGCAAGCCCAGGGCGAAGTCGCAGGGTCTGCGGGCCAATGGACCGGTGTTCCGGCCTCCGACCCGGCGGGGCCTGCCCCGCCGCCGCAGGCTCCGCAATGAAACCGAACCCTGGAAAAAACCCTAGCAAACATGCCGTCTTTTCGACGCTTCCGGGGGGGACACGCTCCAGCGAACAAGATCAAGCGATAACCCAGGGTCCGGGGCGACCGGTCCCAAGGCAGCGGACCAGCGCGCCCCGGCCACTGATTCGATAGATTGTAGCCGTTCACGCGTCTGTCCGGTCTGTCATTGCAACGCGGAGGCGCAGAGGCTGTTTTTGAAAGGCAGAGGGCGCAGAGGACGCGGAGGAGAAATTGGCGGCCGCAACTCTGCGTTCCCTGCGTTCTCCGCGTTTCCATCCTTTCATTCCGCCTCGCCGTCCCCGGCCGATGGGATCCGAAAAACGTATCCGCCCATTGACTCCCAAAGGCCCAAAGGCGGCAGCCCCTTTGTCGCGGCTTTCATCGCAAGCATTAACCCAATCCCCGTGAACGGTTACGATAGATTTATGATTCGCGTACCGATCGCCGTCCTTTGCCGAGCCGTGCCGGTCGACCGGCGCCGCGTCCGCCGTGCCGTGACCCTGGTCCTATCGGAGGCGGGTTTCGAGACCGGCGAAATCAGCGTGGCGGTCGTGGACGACGCCGAGATGCGAGCCTTGCACGCCCGCTACCTGGGCGACGACTCCTCCACCGACGTCTTGAGTTTTCCGCTGGAAATCGAGAACAATCATATCGAGGGCGAAATCGTCGTCTGCGCCGAAACCGCCGCCCGGCAGGGGCCGCGCTTCGGCCGCCCGCCCGAGCACGAGCTGATTTTGTACGTCGTCCACGGGGCCTTGCATCTGGCGGGCTACGACGACGCGGCGGCCCGCGATCGGACGATCATGCGCCGGCGGCAGGACGAGTACCTGGCACGGCTCGGCCTGGGAACCGCATAAAGGAGGCCGACAAGCTCCCGTGGAGGCCCAAAATCTCAGTTTTTGGATCCTGGCGTGCGGTACGCTGGGGGTGGGAATCCTTTCCGCCGGCGTCCGCTCCCTCCGCGAGTTTCCGCGCCACAAGCTGGCCGAGTTGTGCCGCCGCCGGCATCGCCCGCAGCGACTGGCCGAGGTCCTCCGCGAATATCGCCGCGCGGCCGACGCCGCGGAGCTGCTGCAATGGGCGGCTCTGGCGGTCGTGGTCTTGGCGGCCGCCTATCGGTTGCTCCTCGCGGTCGAGAACGCCAAGGGGCCGGACAGCGTTCCTCCCGGCGTTCCGCTGCTGCCCGTCGCCATGAGCGGCACGGGGATCGTTCTGGCGGTCTTGCTGGTGGGCATCTTCGTCCCCCGTGCCGCGGCCGCGATTTGGGCGGCGCCTCTCGTGTACCACCTTTGGCCCCTGTGGCGGGTCCTCGGCCGCGCCTTGCGGCCCGCCGTCCGCACCGCCGAAGCCGTCCAAGTCCTCCTCGAGCGGTTGACGGACAACGTCCCCCACGAAGACGAGGAAGAAGACGCCTTCGAGGAGGAAATCCGCTCCCTGATGACGGCCGGCGAACGGCAGGGGTACCTCGAGGAAGACGCCAAGGAGATGATCGAGGGCGTCATCAAGTTGAGCGACGTGGACGCGGCCGAAATCATGACGCCCCGCAGCGAAATGTTCGCCTTGCCCGGCGAATGGTCGTGGGACGAGATGCTGGAGGCGGTGATCCGGGAAGGGCACAGCCGCATTCCCGTCTTCAATCAAACCCGCGACAACATCGTGGGCATTCTGTTCACCAAAGACCTGCTGCCGTATTTGGCCCGGCCCGGCGCCGAGGCCGATCGCCCTCCCTGGACCGCCTTGCTCCGCGAGCCGTTGTTCGTCCCGGAAACCAAGCCCGTCGATGCCTTGCTGGAGGACTTTCAGCGGACCCATAACCACATGGCCGTCGTCCTCGACGAATACGGAGGCGTCTCCGGCGTGGTCACCCTGGAAGACATCCTGGAAGAGATCGTCGGCGAGATCGGCGACGAATTGGACTCCGAGCAGGTGGAAGAAATCCAACCCTTGGAAGAAGGTCGGGCGGAGGCCCTGGGTTCCGCCCGCGTCGAGGAGATCAACCGCCGATTGCACCTCGACTTGCCGGAAGACCCCGATTACGACACGATCGCCGGTCTCTTGATGTCCCATCTCGGCCGGATTCCCCGCGCCGGCGAGACGATCGAGTTCGGCGCGGTCCGGGTCCACGTCTTGGAGGCCACGCCGCGGCGCGTGCAGCGGGTCCGCATCGAATGGACGGCCCCGGAGGCGGAGGCCGACGGCGACGGCCGCGGCGTCCCCCTGGAATCCGATCCGGAATCAGGCCGGTAGATTCTCGTAGATTTGGCCGATGTAGAACATCGCCAAGCGAAAGATCAGAAAGACCATCACGCCCACGATCAGGGCCATGACCAGCCCCGCCCCGACGATGCTCAGCGTTTTCATGGCGGAGGCGGCGCGGCGGGTGTATTCCCGGCTCAAACCATCCAGGGCGGCGTCCAAGGTCCCGCTTTCCTCGCCCGCCCGCAAGGCATCCAGCCACTCGCCGGGAAAAAAGTGCGTCTCCGCAAAGCCCTGGTAGAGGGAATTGCCGCTTTGCAGGGAGCGGTGAAGCATCGGTCGCAGGTCGTCGAAGGCGGCGTTGTCCGCGGTTTGCAGCGCCAAGTCCACCGCCGAGATGACGTCCATCCCGCCGCGGAAGGTGGCGTACATGGTCCACGTCATGCGGGCCAGGGCCAAGGTGTGGGCGATTCGCCCCAAGACGGGAAGCCGCAAGACGAGGCGCTGGAGGGGCCGTAGCGACAGCCATCCCCGCCGCCAGCCGTAAGCCGCCCAGGCGATCCCCCCGGCCAACGCGGCCACGCAGAAAAGATAGATCGCCAGGCCCGTGTCGCCCACCAGCCCGAACCCCAACGGGTCGATGGACCCGCCGGCCTTGTTCCCGATGATGCCCATCACCCAGATCAGAAAGCCGATCACTCCGATCGCCAGGACCAGTTCGGTGAGCGGCCAAGCCAAGAGCTTCCAAAACAAGGCGCGGCGGGAGCGTTCCTCTTCGTAGTAATCGGCGAGCAGCCGCAGGGCCTCGGGCAGGGCGCCCGTGGTCTCCCCCACCTTCAACATGCGCAGGAAGAGCGGCGGGAAATAGGTCCCGGCGGCCGCCGCGGCATCGCTGAGGCTCTGCCCTTGGTCCAGCGCCCGGGAAATCTCCCGCACCACGCGGCGACTCGTCGGCGAGACGAAGCGGTCGATCTCCCGCTTCCAGATCGCCCGCATCTCGATCCCGGCCTCGATCTGCATGGCCAGCCGGCGACACAATTCGATCAATTCGCTTTTGCGGATTCGCGGTTCGAGCAGCATGGGGAAACCTCCAGTGGATAGCATACTCCCCAGGCTCGGGTCACCGCCAGCTTACGCCGCGCCGGCTTACGCCGCCGGATCCGGTCGCTTGATTCCACCGCCGGCTTACGCCGCCGGCTCGAGTTTGCGCCGTCGAAATCGCATTGGGGGGAAAGACCCGCCGGCTTGCGCCGGCGGCTCGAGAGACTTGTGCAGAACGAAAACGGCATGCACGACGCCGGGTGCCACTGCCGGCTTGTCCGGCAGTGCGGGCGTAGGGGTGCCATTGCCGGCTTGTCCGCCGGTGCGGGGTGACGGCCGGGCGGCCGGGGTCGTGGCCCTTTATTGCGTCGGGTGCCTGGGGTCGAAGCGTAGCGCAGCCCCCAGCCGCCCTGCAACCCCTTTTCAGCCGCAGGGGTCGGGTTTCGTCGGGTTGATGACTCACGGCAAGAACGGCGATAATAGGCGTTCCGGGCGACCAAACCTTGGACGCGGCGGACCGAGCTGTCGGCCTGCCGAGAAGCGGAGGTTCTTGTCCGCCGAGACCCCCGTCGTCGCGGCGAGGCAAGGACGCAGGCTCCGAGGCCGGTTGGAATGAGAGGCCGGCCGGAGCTGACTGGAATATCGGAACTGGGAGCGACCTCATGAAGGATACCGTGTTCAGCTTGGTGGGAAAAACGGCCCTGATTACCGGCGCCGGCCGCGGCATCGGCAAGGCCATGGCCGAGGTGTTCGCCCAGGCCGGGGCCGAACTCTTCATTTGCAGCCGAAAGGAAGAGGCGATCCGTGCCGCCGCCGA
>JAAZNR010000691.1 GCA_012798155.1 Thermogutta sp.
GCGGAGGTCGGCCGGCGTCACCCACGCGGAAAACGCGATTTCCGCCGCGGGCCGATGCGGCATCGGTCCGACCGTGCCGATCCGGTGATCGCCCTCCAATTGCAGGGCCGTGGCGAACAGCCCGTCGCCGAGACGCACGCCTGCACGGCCGTCGCTCCTGTATTCGGCGTGCCATCCGCCCCGCCCCGAATCGCGGCAGAGGGCCGCCGGATCGTCGTCGAAGGTCCAGTGAAAGAGCGGCGCATCGTCGCGAACCGCCTGCCCGAGGCCGTCGGCGGATGTCTTGGCGGGCGGCGGAGTCTCGTCGCACCAGCCCGCACTACCGACCACGGCCGCCGCCAACAGAGCCGCCAACAGAGCCGCCAACTCCCAAGATCGCCGCATGATCACCCTCCCCTCTCATTCAGCCGTCCCGCAATGCAACATGCTGCAAACCCTCTTGGAGGGCCGCCCTCCGTCGAGTCGAGGAAGAAGAATTGGTATAGTCCGAACTCTGTCTTCTCTGCGTGCTCTGCGCTTCTATCGTTTTGTCTCTGCGTTTCTATCGTTTGATTCCTCACAGCCGTTCACGGGCCGGCAGGAGGCCCCTCTCCCACCCGGTTGCAAGCCGAAAGATGTAGCGGGCCCCTTCACGCCCCAGGTAATAGTCCCGTTTTTGCAACCCTCCCGGCGAGCATGGGGAGAGCGCCCGTGAACGTTACCCCGATTTTAACACGGCTGCTGCATTCTAACACGGCCGCCGCGGCGAATTCCACTTATCCGGCCGATTATCCGGCGGACTCACATTATCCGGCCGGCTCAAAACAGGTCGGCGTATTTCTCCGGCGAATAGAAGTTGAACTCCACTTCGCGGATATATTCGACCGGGCCGGTGCGTCGCTGGACCTCCACCAGGACCTCGATCTGCTCTTGACTGGAAAAGGCGCGAATGGCGCCCAATTTGCGCTCCAGGAATTCCGGCGGCGCCGCGATCCGAATCTGCGGCGGCGCAATGAAATCGCAGTACGTGGCATACTCGTAGACCCGCGGAACCTGGGCGATGGGCGGGCCAAGCTCCGGCCAAATGTTGCCCTGGGCGTGGAAAAGACTGATCAGCGCCTCCTCGTAGACGATGCGATGATCGGGGTGCAGGTCCGTGGGGGTAGGCAGAAACACCCGGGTCGGGCGAAGACGGCGAATGATATAGGGAAAGGCGTTTTGCAGACCGCTGGCCCCCTCGATCTCCGTCGGATCGCCGATCGTGGTGAAATGCCGGCCGCGGTACGGATTCAAATTGCAATCGGGAAAACCGAGAAACTCCAATTGCTCGAGAGGGAGACCGAGCGTCCGATAGGCCTCGCGCGACTCGTCCGCGCGAATGCGGGTGATGGTGCGGCGCTGCGGCAGCCGGCAGTAACCCATCCGTCCGTCGGTCGTGATGACCACATGGGCCGCCACGCCTTCGGCAAGGGCGGCCTGAAGCGTGATCCCGGCCCCAATCACCACATCGTCGTCATGCGGCGAGACGAAGACCCAGGTCTCGCGTCCCGCATCCCACGCGGAAAAGGCGTCCGCGATCTCGCTGCCGTGGCGCGGTCCCTCCGCCGTCCGCCTGCTATAGATGATGCCGTCTGCCATGCAAGACCGCCTTTTCAAGACCTTCCGTTCGCCGAGCCGTCGGCTTCTTGCCCGCCGCTTGTCCTCTCAGGCAAGCCTTTCAGCCGAAAACGCGTTGTCATCAACCGGGAAAAACGTTGCCGATCTTCCGCGCCCTCTCGGCCTTATCAAGGTTGAGCCCCAGCGTCACGCCGACCTCGACCAGCAGATTCCAACCCGCTAAAAGCTGCAAGACGGTGTCGTAACCGGGCACGCTGGCAATCCGAATGGTGGGAAAAGGCGTCTCCTCGGCGGAAACGGCGATCACCGTCATCCCGACCCCCTCCGCCAGCACCTCCCGGAATTTCTCCATTTCCGCGGGAAAGGGATCGATGAGCACGACGACCTCTTCCGGCCGCATGACCTCCTCGATCCCGTGCACGGCGTACGTGCCTTCGAGATAATCGCTCTTCTTGTGTGTAATCTCGTTGGTCTTGAGCGTCAGCTCTTCCGCCACGCCCGTGTTGCGGCCCGCAAAGTAGATGATCGGGGCCGCCGCCAAACGCTCGATGAGCTTGCCGTCCAGGGGCATCTCCAGGACCGTCCGGGCGGCCTCGGCCGCGGACTCCTTCTGAGTCATCACGGGAGAATCCGTCTCGGTTTCGGCCAACATGGCGCGATAGAAGAGGGCCTGCTCGACGACGCTCTTCGTGGCGGCCACCGCGTTTTCCGACCCGCATGCCAGATAAAAGCAACGAACGGAGACTTCCTCCAACTTCACTCCCCGGTGGGCCGTCAATCCGAACCGCCGCTCATGACCTTCCTCCGCCAACTGCGAAAAGAGGGCGATGACCTCTTTGGTACGCCCGCTGTTGCTAGCCCCGAAGACGCTAAAGCGGCTCAGCTCGTATTCCTGGGCTTGACGCGCCCCTTCCGTCACGATCTGCCAAGGACTTCCCAGTTTGAGGTTTTCGTAGACGGCGTTCTTGGCGGGAAAAATTCGACTGGACCCCTCACCCGTCAGCAGCAAACGCCGCGTGGCATGCACTTCCACCGCCGCCTCTTGCGCCGGAGCCGGATCGAACCGGCGGATCACATCCGGCGTCTCCATCATCTCTTGCACCAAGGCGAACTCTTTGTATCGCGGATCTCGCAAGTTCATCGGTTCCTCCCAAGGTCGTCCCCCGCAGCCGGCGGCGTGCGGCATTCGCGTCCGTCGATCTCCCGCCGGCACGACAAAAGCTCCCTCCTCCCGGCGCGAGTCTTTTGTCGGTCTCTCCCACCGGCAAGCCTCACTTGTACTGCGTGTACAAGCCTCGACTCGTACTGAGTATAAAAGACCGGTCATCGGCCAACAACACGCCGCGGCCGGGGACCGGCACAGGCATCGCTCCTCGCCCGCAAAAAAGGCGACGGCAAGCGCTCCCCCGAGCCTCCTGCGGCTTCGCGCCGGCCTTCTCACGCCCTCAGCGCGGAGCAACTTCAAGAGGCATACCCCCTCTTGTGCGTGATTGGACCGGGTTTGTCCCACCGGGTACGATAATTTCGTGGAAGAGGACCGGAGAGGATCCGCGCACAGCGATGTCGGGCGTTTGTACTCTTTGCCAGGGCGTAGGCATGAAGAGGGGGGCCGAAAGATGGGAAATCCGATTCGCACCTTCCACGGACACGCCGGCGGCAACACGGAAACCCCAACGCCCAGACGCGGCTTCCCCCGACGACGAGCAATCCCGGACGCTTTCACGTCGTTGCTGGTCGGGGAAACCTTCTTTTTTGTCGCCTTGACGGGCGCGACCGGCCGGTGTTCGGAGTTCGGGGCGCCCGCCTATCCCGCCGAGGAATCCCCGCGTCTGCGCGTCCTTCCCGTCTCCCAGTCCGAATATCCGGACCGAACCGCAGCCCAGGAACCGAGCTGGATTCGCATCACCTCCACGCAAATCCAGTTTCCGACCTTCACCTTAACGCTCAGCGACCAAACCATTCCCGTTCGGTCTCAGAGCCTGGTTCCCACGATCTCGGTCGATGCTTTGGCAGGGCGCGTGGCTACCACACTCGCGTTCGTGCAGGATGGGCTGAGCGGACAGCCGAGGATGACCACCGAGCCGCTGGTGTTCGTCTTCGCCGATGAGGATGCCGGCGACTCCGCCGCCCCCATTCTCGTCGCATCCTTCTTCCGCGGATTTCTCCACGGACCGGTGTGGCTTCTGCACCCCGACACAGGGAATCCGA
>JAAZNR010000083.1 GCA_012798155.1 Thermogutta sp.
CGTTCTTTCCCCGCCGTCTTGGGAGAAAAGCCATGAGACCGGATTTCTGTTCTCGGCGTTCCTTCTTGGGTGCCGCGGCCGCCGGAGGCCTGGCCTTGACGTTCGGCAAATGCCTTGCCGCCCCGGACGCCTTGCTCATCGAGTCGCCGGCGTCGGGCGCCGTCCTCCACCGGCGGCACGGTCGCCAAAGCGATGACGGACTGGAAATCGAAGTCCGCGGCCTCGCGCCCCTGGAACAAGCGGTGCTGGTCAACGGATCGCCCGCGCAACGGGCCGGAAAATCCTTTCGCGCCGCCGTCACCCTCCGCGAGCACGAGAACGAAATCCTGGCCGTGACGGACGGCTTCGCCGGGCGGCAGGAGCACCGCATCCGCGTCATTTGGGATCGGCACAGCCGGCCCCGCTACCGTTTCTCCATCGACGACAACAGCTTCTTCCTCCGCGACATCGCGCAAAAGCAGTACGCCTCCCTCTTCGAATGCGGCTATCTCGGGATGCTCCGCGATTTGAACCGAAAATACGGCACCAAATTTGTGCTCAATACGTACTTCACCACGGGCGACGACTTCGATCTGACGCAGTTCCCCGACCGATACAAGTCGGAGTGGGCCGACAACGCGGATTGGCTGAAGTTGGCCTTTCACGCCCGGGCCGATAAACCCGACCGCCCCTACCAATATGCCTCGCCGCAACAACTGGCGGCGGACTTCGACGCCGTGGCCGAGCAGATTCTGCGTTTTGCGGGCGAGCAGACCTACTCTCCGCCCACGATCATCCATTGGGGCATGGTGTTGCCTGCCGCCCTGCCCGTCCTCCGCGACCGCGGCGTCCGCGTCCTGAGCGGCTACTTTCATAAGAGCGGCGGCCTTTGGGACGTAAACTATCACTTCGACGCCGAGCGCAGCGAGTATATGTCTCGCCACGATGCCTGGATGGACTTCGCGAGCGGCATCGTGTTCTCGCGCGTGGATATCGTCTGCAACAGCGTCCCCGTCGATCAGATCGTTCCCACTCTGGCGCCGCTGACGGAAAACCCCGACACCGCCGAGATCATGGACATCCTGACGCACGAGCAGTACTTTTGGCCGTTCTATCAGCATTACCTGCCGGACCATCCCCAGCGGCTGGAGACGGCCGTCCGCTGGTTGACGGAACAAGGTTACCAGCCGGTGTTTTTCCACGAAGGTTTCCTGGGCGTGCCGGCGTGAGGGTTGGGGCGAAGGCAACCGTTCACGGGCCGGCGGCGGGCACGTCCTCCGGGCAGTCGCGGGCCGAGAAAGGTACCCGGCCCTTCATGCCCAGAGGGGATAGCCCCATTCTCGCGAGCTTCGCCGAAAGAACCGGGATCGTCCCAGTGGACGGCTACGGGAGCACTTCGACGGCAACGGATATCCGCCCCGTTCCGGCGGGGCCGGGAGGGCGGAGATCGGCGGCAACCGGGACCTCCGTTTGGAAGGCGAACTCGCGCTGGGAAGGCGAATTCGCAGCTTCGCCCGACGCTTTCGGCCGGCGGTCCGAGGGGAGTTGGAAAAGGCGAAGAAATCGCCGCCTTCTGCCGATTTCTACCTCTTGACAAATCGAGGGCAGGTTGCAATTCTTTGAGGATCAACAACATCACCGGCTACAAAAGGCCGACCCGCGAGTCGGAGCACGGGCAACGAAGGAACTAGCCGCCTTTATGCCGGTGAGGTGCAGGACGTTATCACCTATGGCCACCGTGGATGCCGACGCGATGCCGTCGCTCCCGGGTGATGAGGAACCTCCCGGTTCCGAGATCACCATCGAGACGATTCCCCTTTCCCCCGCCGCCGCTCGCGGCACCTTCCGCCGCCTTCCCCTGTTAGGCGAGCCATCCACCGAACCGGCCCCGGAGCCGGCGGTCTCCCGTCGCCCCAAGACGGACCCCCGTGTTCGGCAATTCCGCCGAACATTCTATCGCGACGTTCCCGACAAGCTGTGGAACGACTGGCACTGGCAGATCAGCCACCGCCTGCGAAACTTGCAGCAGATCGAACGCCTGCTGGTCCTTTCACCGGACGAGCGAGAAGCTCTGGCGCGGGCCGGCGCCAAGCTGCCGGTGGGCATCACGCCCTATTACATGGCCTTGATCTCGCCTCACGACGCCGATCAGCCTCTCCGCCGGACCGTGCTCCCCAGCATGGCGGAATTCGCGGCCGCCCCCGGCGAGGCCCAGGACCCCCTCGGAGAAGACGAGGACAGCCCGGTGCCGGGATTGGTGCATCGCTATCCCGATCGGGTGCTGCTGCTGGTGCACGATTTCTGTTCGACCTATTGCCGCTACTGCACGCGGAGCCGGGTCGTGGGTCACGGCGAGATCGCGTCCACCCAAGCCCGCTTGCAAATGGGATTGGAGTACATCCGCCGCACGCCGCAGATTCGGGACGTGCTCTTATCGGGCGGCGATCCCCTGACCTTGAGCGACGACAAGCTCGCCTGGATTCTCTCGGAATTGCGGCGGATTCCGCACGTCGAGTTCGTCCGGCTGGGTACCAAGGTGCCGGTCGTTTTGCCGCAGCGGATCACGCCCGCCCTGTGCCGCATGCTCCGCCGCTTCCACCCCTTGTGGATCAGCATCCATTTGACGCATCCCGACGAATGCACGCCCGAGGCGTTTCAGGCTTGCGGCCGTTTGGCGGACGCGGGCATCCCGCTCGGTTCGCAAACCGTCCTCCTCAAGGGCGTCAACGACGACGTGGAGACGATGAGGCGGCTGATGCACGAACTGCTCAAGATGCGGGTTCGCCCGTACTATTTGTACCAATGCGACCCCATCCTCGGTTCAGCCCACTTCCGCACGCCGATCGCCAAGGGGCTGGAGATCATCGAGGGCTTGCGGGGTCATACGACGGGCTACGCCGTGCCGCACTTCGTGGTCGACGCGCCGGGCGGCGGCGGCAAAATCCCCTTGCTGCCGGACTATGTGGTCGGCCGCGAAGGTGACGATCTGCTCTTGCGGAACTACGAGGGCAAGGTCTTCCGCTATCCCGATTCGGCGGCGGAACCCGCCCCCGCCAACGTGGAACCGTAAGACGCCGAGGAGTCGCCGCCATGAACCGCAAAGAACCGCTGTGCGTCCGCTGCGCGCGGACGCAACGGACGTGCTGCCAAATCTGCGAAATCTACATCACGCCGGGCGACCAGGAACGGATCGCCGCCTACACGGGCGAGAGCGACTTCCATGAGTACCGCCGGCCCGCCAATCCCGAGTATCTGGATCAAGACGACGATCCGCTTTGGGCGGCCTGCGTGTTTCGGCCGGACGGCACGCGGCGCGTCCTCCGCAGGACGGAATCCGAGGGTTGCGTCTTCCTCGGGGCGAACGGCTGCCGTTTGCCGCTGGAAGTCCGGCCGCTGGTCTGCCGCCTGTACCCCTTCGATTACACGGAACAGGGGTTGCAAGGGGTGAACGGCACGATGTGTCCTACCTGGTTGCTGGCCCCCGGCGAAACCCTGCTGCAATCGTTGGACATGGATGCGGAAACGGCGGAGGCCTGGCGACGGCAGCTTTACGCGGAAATCCGACGGGAATTGCCCGCGACGGGCGATTCCCCCGCGATTGTCGGCCGCGCGGAAGGGCCGCAACCGGCGCCGCGGCCGCACGTTTTGTCTCCCGAATTGTCCTGCGAATCCGCCGCGGCCGCCTCCTCGGAATCTAGCCCGGAGGCCGCGGCCGTTCCCAAGATGCCTTCGCCATGCACATCGGTTTGACCTACGATCTCCGCGGCGAGTACCTGGCCGAGGGTTGGAGCGAGGCCGAGACCGCCGAATTCGACCGCGACGATACGATCGAGGCCATCGACATCGCGCTGCGGCGAAATGGTCACACGACGGATCGCGTGGGCCGGCTGAGCAAACTCGTGGCCCGGCTGGCCCGCGGCGACCGTTGGGACCTGGTATTCAACATCGCCGAGGGAATGTTCGGAGTCGCCCGAGAGGCCCAGGTGCCCGCCCTCCTGGACGCCTATCGCATCCCCTACACCTTTGCGGACCCTGCCGTGCTCATGCTGAGCCTGGACAAGGCCTTGTGCAAGACGGCGGTGCGGGAGGCCGGGCTGCCCACGCCGCCCCACTGGGTCGTCAAAACGCCCCGCGACGTGGACCGTATTCCGCCGCGATTCCCCCTCTTCTGCAAACCCCTGGCCGAGGGGACCGGAAAAGGCATCTCGGAAGACTCTCTGGTTTCTACTCGCGAGGCCCTGGCAAACCAGTGCCGCCGCCTCTTGGCCGAGTTCCGACAACCGGTGCTCGTGGAAAAGTACCTGCCCGGCCGAGAGTTTACCGTGGGCATCCTCGGCACCGGAGACGAGGCGACGGTCTTGGGCACCTTGGAGATCATCCTCCTTTCCACTGCCGAGCGCCACGCCTACTCCTACTTCAACAAAGAGTTTTGCGAGCAGCACGTGGAGTATCGCTTCGTCTCTTCTCGAGATCCCGAGGCGGCGCAGGCCGAGCAAATCGCGCTCGCCGCCTGGCGGGCGCTGGGCGGACGCGACGGCGGACGGGTGGACCTGCGATCCGACGAGGCGGGCCGGCCGCAATTCCTCGAAATCAACCCGCTCGCCGGTTTGCACCCGCAGCACTCCGACCTGCCCATGATCGCCACGGCGGCGGGTATGCCGTATCACGAATTGATCGGCCGGATCGTCGATTCCGCGGCCAAGCGAATCGCCCAGCCCTTGCCGTCCTGATTTCCGCCGCCTACCAGGCCGAGAGACGCCGCCGTGCGAGTGCTGATCGTCCACCACGCCCTGTCCCCCCGGTCGTCCCCCGACGACCGCGACGTGCTGCATCAGGCGGAGTTCGTGCGTCTCGGCCTGCTCCGCTTGGGGCACGCCGTCGATACCCTCTCGACCGACCTGAATTTGCAACGCTTTCGCGAAGACATCCTCCGCCTTGCCCCGGACGCCGTCTTTCACTTGGTCGAGTCGCTGGGAAGAACAGACCGGCTGCAATACCTTTCGGCGGGCGTCCTGGATGCGCTCGCCGTGCCCTACACCGGGTGTCCCACGCAGGCCCTGTTCGAGACCAATGATAAGCTGCTGGCGAAAGCGCGGCTGCGTGCGGCAGGTTTGCCCACGCCCGACTGGATCGACCCGGCCCGGCCTGAACCGTTTGCGACCGCGGCGCGTTCCGGGCAGAGGTACTTGATCAAGAGCGCCTGGGAGCACGCCTCCGCGGGCATCGAGGAAGCACTCCGCCCCGTGGCGACGCCCGAACAGTATCGCGACCTGCTCGCCGCCCTCGAGCGCATCACGACCCAAACGCGACGCCCGTGGTTCGCCGAGGCATTCATCGAAGGCCGGGAATTCAACCTCTCGATCTTGGGCGGAAAAGACCGGCCCGAGGTGCTTCCGCCGGCCGAGATCGATTTCTCGGCATTTCCGCCGGGGAAGCCCCGCATCGTGGGCTACAAGGCCAAATGGGAGGAGGACTCGTTCGAATATCGGGCCACGCCCCGCCGCTTCGATTTTCCGGCCTCGGATCGGCCCCTTTTGACGGAGCTGGAGCGTTTGGCCGTCGCCTGCTGGGACCTGTTTCAACTGCGGGGATATGCCCGGGTCGATTTTCGCGTGGACCCGGCCGGGCGGCCCTTCATCCTGGAGATCAACGCCAATCCCTGCCTTTCCCCGGACGCGGGCTTCATGGCGGCGGTGGCGGCGGCGGGCTACAGTCCGGAGGACGCCCTGGCCCGC
>JAAZNR010000692.1 GCA_012798155.1 Thermogutta sp.
CGGATGCAAGACTTCATGGACAAGTTGTTGGCCTATAACCAAGCGTTTCGGGCGGGCATCGAGGGGACTATTTCGGGCCTGAAACGCGCCTTTCGCTGGTTTCGCTGCTTTTTTCGGGGATTTAAGGGTTTTGCCCGCAACGTCGGGCTGGGCGTGTTCTGCCACAACCTGATCGTGCTCGCCGGAAGCCGGTCCGGCTGAGCACCGCAACGAGTATCCACGAGGTTTCGCAATCATGCGAGGAGTGATACTCCGCGCCGAGACAAGCTTTCTTCGCCTTTTCCGGCCGGGGACGCCGCTCGAGGGGGCCGATCTCCCGTCGCCAATGACTATCCGCATGCTACCTCCGGCCTCCAACTCGCGTCACGTGGCGCAGAACTGACCTTCAGCAACAGAAACTAATTCCTAGCTGTCACAAAGCACTAGCGCTGATTAGGCCGGCAATACCCAATCGGGGTATTCCGGGGAAGGACTATCCGGCAATCTGAGAAACCTGGCGAACCAGAACGGGCGACTCGCGGCGGTAGTATTAGGCCGCGGCTCGGTCGGGGTCGTCCTGCGCGGCGGTTTCGTCCCTCGCGCGACGCACGGCGACTCGCTCCGCCGGCTCACTTGCGGCCGGCTCGACGGCGGCCTCGTCACCACCGGCTTGGCCACGGAAGAGCGTCTCCGCCAAGACCGTTTCGATCTCCGCGGGGCCTTCGCGGGATTCTCCCTCCGCGGGGCCTTGCCAGCCGGAAAGAACACGGAGCAGGGAAGGGAGCAGGAGAGCCGCCGTCAGACAGGTCGCCATTCCCAGCGTCAGAACGCGGCCCAAGCTCTGCAAGCCCTGATGGGGAGAGAGCATCAACGCCCCGAATCCCACCAGGGTCGTCAGGGTGTTCACTACGACGGCCGTCAGGGTGGATGGCTGGGGAGCGAGGTATCGCCCCTTTTGCCGCCGAAAATCGTGGATGATGTGGACCCCGTCGTCGATGCCGATCCCCAGGATCAAGGGCAGCGTGATCATATTGGCGGGATTGAGCGGGATATCCAGGTAGCCCATCAGCCCGAATAGCCCTGCCATGCCGCAGGCCAGCGGAATCAAGACCAGACCGACGTCGCGAAGAGAACGGAAGTCCAGGTAAAGCGCCAGGACGATCGCCACGAAGGCGTACAGGGCGGCCTCGATGTATGCCCGATTCATTTGCCGGGCGGCCTCGTAGATCTGGATCGGATTGCCGGTGGCTTCAGGGTCCACGCTGCGGACATCCGCCACGAATTGTCGCATCACTTGGGGGTCCCAAAAGTCGCCCTTGCAGTAGACCTGCACCAAATGGCGTCCGTTCTGCCCCACGAAACGGACGCGCAGGCTCTCCGGCAGGTCGTTGAGCGTCGGCGGCTCCGGATCGGCGGCTTGTTGCAGGGCGGCCCATTGCGAACCCAAAGCCGTCTCCACGGCCCGGGGAAGGGCGGACAACCGTCTCGCAAGCTCCTCCGGCGGTATTTGGCGCAACAAACTTTGCAAGTCTGCGATCTGCCGGGCGAATTCCGCCAGGGCGGGCACTCGGGATGCCGCGGCATACCATTCGGAAAGGGCGGCGTCCAATCTGCCGGGAAGGGCCTCCGCGGAATCCCCCGAGAGGCGTTGCTCGATCCGTTTCAGCCGCTCGGCGATCGCGCGGACGGCGGGTTCCCGCTCCGCCGCGTCGGGCGGGATCAGCGACACGATTTCTTCCACGTGATCGACGGTCGGCAAGCGTAGAAACTGCTCTTTGCGAGCCAAAGCGATTTCGGGGCTATCGGCAACGGAGAGCGCGAAATAGCTGCTCCGGCTCATGTGCTCGACGAGCTTGTTCTGAAACTCCACGCTGGGCAATCCCTGCGGCTGGAGATTGAGGAGATTGTAGTCGTAGCGCAGCATGGGCAGCCCGCACGCCAGGGCTACCGTCGCCAAGACCAGCACGAGGCTCCCCGTCTGCGGCAGGCCGTGCAGAGGTCGGAACCAGCCCGACAAATCGACCAACGAGCCGGGGGCGGCGGAGGGCTTGCGATCGACCAGGCAAATCATGGCCGGCAGGACGGTCATGTCGGCCAGCCAGCAAAGCAGAATACCGCCGCCGGCGATGATTCCCAGCTCCGCCACGCCCAAGAAGTCGGTGAGCGCCCCGGCGAAAAAGGCGGCCGCCGTGGTCACCGCGCCCGTCGCGATACCGCCGCCGACCGTGGCCGCCGTCTTCAACAGCGCGGCTCGCGTACCCCGCATTTCTTTTCGAACCGTAACGTAATGGGCAACGAAATGGACCCCGTAATCTCCCAGCCCGATCAACATGGCGCCGAAGGCGCTGGTCAAGATGTTGAGATGACCCACCGCGAAGGCGACGTATCCGCAGGTCCAGGCGACTGCCGTGATCAAGGAGATGGTAATCATGGCCGGATAACGAAACCCGCCGAAGCCGGCCACGAACACCAGGACCACGCCCAACAAGGCCGCGCCCGCGGCGATTCCCGACGAGCCGCTGGCCTGCATTTCGTCGAACTCCAGCACCGGCAAGCCGGTGGCGCCGAGACGCACTTGGGGATGACGCTGCTGGACGATTTGCAGGGTTTCTCGCAGCGCCGCGACCCTTTCCGCGAATCGCGCGAACTGCGTGCCCGAGTCCGGGACGAATCGCAACACGATCAACCCCAGTTTGCCGTCCGGAGAGAACAAGCGGCGATGGTTCAGCGCTGCCGAGACCGCGGCCCCGGCATCGCCGCCGCCCCGCCCCGCAGGCAGCCCGCGAGCTTCTTCCCCCGCCCCGCCGGGCGAACCGTCCCCTCCGCCCGCCACTGCCGATCCGGCCGGGACGCTGATCGAGTTTCCGCCCTGGGGGTGGGCGTCCTCTCCGACCGGCAATGCCGCTCCGAGCTGGTGGCGAGCGAGCAATTCCGGACCTTTTCCGGCCAACACGGCGGCCGTGGCCGCAAAGGCCTTTTCCACCTCATGCCAGTAAGCGTCCACCTGAGTCTGATCCGCCCCGGCTAGTGCCCGGCCCTGCTCCAAGAGCCGATGCAGATACTCGCCCGGATCGGCCGAGGCCCCGGCTTGCGCGGCAACGGATTCCAGCCGGTCCAACCGCGGCGGAATGGCGTCCAGCTCTTCCTTGGGGATGAAATAAAGCCCTTTGGCGGCCAGTCGCCCGGCGTCGAACCCTTCCATGATGTGCTGAAAGTGTTGCGGTTGTGCCCGCAAGGCCTCCGCCAATTCGGTCAGCACCGGTTCGATCTCGCGGGGCGAATCCCCTTCCACGACGACGTAGACGTCCTCTTGATCGCCGAATTCGCCGACGTACCGCAGCCACCGCTGGTGATACTCGGAATGCGGGTTCAAGAGGTCCGCGCGGCTGGTATGGAACTCGATCAAATGGTAGCCGATCGCCGCAGCGGCGACGATGCAGACAGAGCCGACAATCAGCGTGACGACCGGTTTGATCGTGGCCGTGCGAACGAGAAAAATCGAGAGCTTGTCGAGGACGCTCTCACGCTCGGCTATTTGGGACATCCTTTTCCCCCAAAGGTGCGGTCTCTCATGCTCCCCCGAAGGCGCGGTCTTTCCTGCGCCGCAGGCGGTCAGGGCGATTTTTCGGCACCCTTACCGCCGCCGGGCCGCGCCCGCCTCCGCCGTTCCATCCATGTTCCGCCGTTCGCCCGTCCGGTCGTAGGGCTTGCCCGTCGCCCGACGATGAATCCGCGCCGTCGCTCCCGCGGGTGTCCCTACAGACCGGACCGCGGCGGCATTCTACAATAGCCGGGCCGAGCGTCTCAAGACGGATTCTCCCCTATGCGGTAGGACCACGGACCAGCCCCGATTGGGTGGGACGCCTTGCGGCTCGCTCTCCTACGGCCGCTCGATCTCCTACGGCCGCTCGATCCATCCCCCTGCGATGACCCGGTCTCCTTGATAGCAAACCACGGCTTGGCCCGGCGCCACGGCGTAGCAGGGCTGATCGAAGACGACCCGCAGACGCCGCTCCGGCAACGGCTGAACCCATGCCGAGACCGCGGCGGCACGATAGCGAATCTTGGCATGACAGGGGATCGGCTCATTCGGCGGATCGATCAGCCAATTCGCCCGGCAGGCCGTCAGGTCTTGTCGCGCCAAATCCTCTCGGGAACCGAGCACGACCCGGCGGTTCTCCGGTTCCAAGCGAACCACGTAATAGGGGCGGCCGAGCGGAATCCCCAACCCTTTCCGCTGCCCCACGGTGAAACGTTCCCAGCCGTCATGCCGACCGACGACCCGGCCGTCGGTCGTAACGATCTCACCCGAGGTATCCGCGTCCCGGCGACGTCGCACCAGGGCAGCGTGGTCGCCGTCCGGCACGAAACAGATCTCTTGGCTGTCCGGCTTCTCCGCCACGCGGAGCCCGATCTCGCCCGCCAAGCGGCGAATCGCCTCCTTGGAGTGTTCGCCGACGGGAAACCGGATCCGGCCCAGCCGATCGCGGGGAATGCCGAAAAGGACGTACGACTGGTCCTTGCTCGAATCTCGACCGGTAAATAGTCCCCAAATTCCGGGGGCCGTCTCTTGCACTCGGGCATAGTGGCCGGTCGCCACGAAGTCGGCTCCCCAAGCATCCGCATAGTCGAAAAGCTTGCCGAACTTGAGTCGGTCATTGCAGACGATGCACGGGTTGGGGGTCCTCCCGTCGGCGTACTCCCGGACGAAGTACTCGATAATCGATTCGAACTCGTCTTCGAAATTGAGCACGTAGAAAGGGATGCCTAGCTGTTGAGCGACGCGTCGGGCGTCCTCCGCGTCGGCCGCGCTACAGCAACCTTGCTTGCCCGGCCGAATCACCGGCAGCGGCGGGGCGCCGCCGTCTCGCGGCGCGGTGCCATCGACGGCGCAGGCCGGCCCGGCGGCGCGAACTCCGTGCCGCATGAACAGCCCGACGACCTCGTGGCCGGCGTCGCGGAGCAGATACGCGGCCACGCTGCTATCCACCCCGCCCGACATCGCCAAAACCACGCGCGCCATAAATTGGGGGTTCAGCAAAAAGGAATAAGATTGGGGGATTCAACAAAAAACAACAAGATTGGGGATTCAGCACGAAGCAATAAGAAGTGTCATCAAGGCGATAGCGGATCGAGCCGACGGTACACCCGCGGCACTGCCGGAAGGGATCCGCCTAAACCCGAGCAGGGCAGGCCGGTAACTTCGGATACCCGGCCCATTCGGCGCCGAACTGCGGAAACCGAGCAGCTCTCGCGGCCGCCCTCATGGCAGCGAAGCCCTCGCCTCATTGTACGCAACCGGCGGCAAGAGATTGCAGCGCTCGGCCCGGTACCGGCTCACAGCGGCTATCGCGAGGATACTTCGCATTCCTCGCTTCGCTGCGCCGAGAAATGTCCCTCACCCCGCCGCGCCGAGAAATCCCTCGATGCGGCGGCGAACGTCTTCGCATAACTCCCGGGTCTGGCCTTCATCGGGCGACTCCGCAATCACGCGGACGATGGGTTCGGTATTGCTGGGGCGGAGCAGCACCCAGCGATCCGGCCAGTCCAGACGAAGCCCGTCGAGCCGATCCGC
>JAAZNR010000693.1 GCA_012798155.1 Thermogutta sp.
CCGCCGCGGAGACCCTCCGCCGGACGGAGCAGGAACTGCCGGAACTGGAAAGCCGGGCCGTGCGATTGGCGACCAAGGCGGAACAACTGCAAGCGGCCCTGGCCGACGCGGCCGGCAAGGGACCCGCGATCTCGACGCAAAGTCAAAACCTGCACGAACCGGCCGAGTTTTTCCGGCCGCTTTTGGCGGCCGTGGCGGCGGCGCTGTCCGTGTTCGCCGTGTGGGGCGTCTCGGCCCTGCTGATCGCACGGCGGCATCCGGTCCGCTATTTCATCGAAGAGGAGGCGGCCTGCGAACCGCCCCTGCCGCGGTCCGGCAAAAGGGACTTGAAGGCCCCGGCGTAAGCCGGCGGTGGCTGCGGCGCGAAGGCGGTCGTCTGGGGGCTTCGCTGCGCTACGACCCCAGCCACCCGGCGGAAACGTCATTGCGCCAACCAACATGGGAGCTGCCGGCGTAAGCCGGTGGTGGCTGCGGCGCGAAGGCGGTGGTCTGGGGGCTGCGCTCCGCTCCGACCCCAGCCACCCAGTCGTTACGACCCCAGCCACCCAATCGCTATGACCCCAGCCACCCAGACTCTGTGACTCCAGCCACGCAGTCGCCTCTTGAGAAGCGCCCTATTGAGAAGGGCGGTCCTGGAGCGGCGCACCGGCCGTATCGGCGGGCGGCGCAGCGGGCGTTTCGGCCGGCGTTTCGGCGGGCGTCTCCATCAAGACCTCAACGTGGGCCGTCACGCCCTCCGGAGCGACCAGGGCCTCGACCTCCAGGCCGCGGAGCCAATTCAAGGGCGGCGTGAGGAATCCGGGCGGGGGCGCGGTCGCCAGAAACCGCCGTTCCAAATCCGGGGCGAAGGCCGTGGAGGTCCACCGCGGCGTCCCCCCCTCGTCGGTTTGCAGCACGTACTCGCCCTGCAGCGGGCATTGGAGTTTCACGTCCAGCAACAGTTCCGCGAGGGTCTTGCAGTCCTCCACAGGGACGTGCAATTGCTGCTGGAAGTCGCGGAGCAGCCGCAGGTTTCCCAGCGACGTCTGCTTGGTCCGCCAATACACGTAGCTGTTGAGCAGGGGCGTGATTTGGGCGGCGGAGAGGTCCCCCAGGCTGAGGCGGATTTGGGCCTCGCGATCCGTTTCCTCCCAGCGCAATTGCGGGGTGACGGCGGCCAGGACCTCGTACTGGAACGAGTACACCGACATGTCGCCCATTTCGCGGCGCCACAGACCGAACAGCCCGCGGCTGAAACCGTAGGCGTCGGGCCGCAAGCTGAACGTGCGATTGAACTTGGCCAAAATACCCGGCTCGCCGGTCTGGCCGATGTAGCCGATCATCACGTCGCGGAGCCGGCCGGTCGGCACGATGCGTCCGTCGCGGACCTCGATGGGGGGAACGATGTCGGCCAGTCCCCCGAACAGCCGCCCGCGATTGAGGACCACCTCGAACTGCCCGATATTCCCCGCTACGGCGGCGTGGCGAAGTCGATCGGCGGGTCCCAGCGACTGCATCAGGCGGTCGAAGTTTTCCTTGGCCAGGGGGGTGACTCGGGCATCGACGACGATGCGGTCGCGGGCCTGGTCCACGCTTTCCCGCCGGACGGCGGCCGTAATGGGATCGAGCCGCCGCCATTGCGTGGCGTAATGGTCGAGAAAGCGGCGGTACATTTCGGTCTCGTAGCGGCTGACCGAGGCGACCGGCATATCGGCGATGGGGATGAAGGCGCCGCGACGTCCCCGCAGCGAATCGAGGACGACGCCGTTTTCCAGCACGGCCCGGCTGCCGTCGCTGCGCGGGCCGAACGAAGGCGGCAGGAACCCCGCCTCGATCAGTTCGTCGGGTTCGCGGGCATCCAGGCCTTCCCCCGCGGCGGCCAACAGGGCCAGCTCCAGCAGGTCCATGTCGGCCAGGGCCTGCACGCGGCGCTCCGTCTCGATGCGGTATTCCGGCCCGGTCAGCTTGCGGAGGAAGTCGCGGGAAACGTGCACGAAGGCGGTATCCTGCCGCGAGACGGGAAAGAGGCTCCGCGCGTAACGGAACTCGGGATTGTCGGCCAGGGGACGAACGCCTTGCCCGGCCTCCAGGAATCGCTCGGCCAGCGTGCGGGAACTGGTGACGAGGTGGAAGTCGCCGTCGGGGACGTAGTACGAGCGGACCACGCCGTCGCCCGAATGGAGGTAGGACACCTCCTTCCCGGCGATGGTCACCGTCTCTTCCGTGACGTCGCCTTGCTTCAGCCGCTCCCTCCGCTGCTGGGTGATATCGGCGGCGAAGAGCATGCTATTGCGGGCTTGGAACAGCAGGCCGAAGGACGCCCCCTCGTGGAAATACAGATCGAAGCCGACGATGGCCACGTCGGCCACCACGCTCTCGCCCAGGAGCCGCGCCAAGGCCGATTGCCGGATCACGAGTTGCTGCTCCATGCGGCGGCGAATCTCGTAGTTCAGCGAACGGAGGGCGACTAGGTTTTGGAAGTCGCCGCCCCATTTTTGCAGGGTGTCTTGCAGCCACAGAAAATTGGTGAAACTGCCGAAGCGGCAGTAAAAGGACTCGGCGGGGACGTGCCCTGCCAGGGGTTCGATTTCGATCGGCTCGCCGGGCGGCGGGAGGGTCGGGGCCTCGTCCGGCCAAGGGGCCGGCAGCGGCTCCTCGGCCGGTCCGGCGAAGGCGTCGGGCGAGGCGAACCGGCTGTGCATCATGGCCGTGCGGAGCGGCTCCGTGCTCAGCGCCAGCCCCAACTGCGTCCGGAACCACTCCTCCCACGATTTGCCGCGCAATTGCGGCGTGGGCAGGCCGAACCGTCGGGCCAGCATCAGCTTGAGATAATTGGCCGCCATGGGAGGGTAGTCCGACTTCGGCTCCAGCAGACCGCCTTCCGCCGTGTATTGCCGCCACCAGGCCCGAAGCAGGCGAACGTAGGCGCGGGGAGCGGGTCGCGGCGCGACCACCAGGCGAATCCGTTGCCGGCCGGCGACGGTGATCTCCAGCGGCTCGTCGCCGGTGAACAAGAAGTAGATCGTCACGCGCGGCGCGGCGCTCACCAAGTCGGCGAAGAATCCGCCCACCAGGGAGGGCGTTTCGCAGGCCGGATAATAGACGCGACCGGAGGCCTCCTCCAAGAGGATCCCGTCCAAACCGAGCGGTTCCGGCATCATGCCGGGCACGACGGGGACGATCAGCCGCCCGACGCCGAACGGTCGGCCGGGAATGGCCTCCGCCGTAATCTGCTGTGCCGCGCGGGCCCCTTTGCCCGGGGCGAAACCGAAAAGCACCGTGACGGCCGTCGCCGCCCAACATACTCGCTCCACCGTCGTCGTCATGGCACGCTCCTTGTATTCCCCGTATTGTAGCCTGCGGAAGGACGGCGGTTAGGGCCGCGGGCGAGTCAACACCTGCCGGCGGGGCACCACGCCGAAAGGTCATTGCGCCAACGAACATGGGAGCCGCCGGCGTAAGCCGGCGGTGGGGGCGGCGCGAAGGCGACCGTCTGGGGGCTGCGCTCCGACCCCAGCCACCCGGCCGGCGGCTCCGACCCCAGCCGCCCGGCGCCACTATCAAAACGAGCCGCCGGCACAAACCGGCGGGTTGCTCGCGGAACCTGCCGCAACCGGCCTCGATTTGATAAAATCATGAAAGCCGCGATCATGGAAG
>JAAZNR010000084.1 GCA_012798155.1 Thermogutta sp.
GCCCGCCGCCTCAAGCGGGAGAACCGGGATCAGCGTCGCGGGCAGGCCTTTCTACCCTTCGACTCGCATGAGGAAATCGACCTGTTCGCCGGTCGCTATGCGCAATTCGCCTCCCTCCGCGACGACACGCCCGGGCAAGTCCGGGAAAAAGCCGCCGCGTACCAGCGTATTCGGGCCGAGGGGTCCAAGTGGTGGCAGGAGAGCACCGCGTGCCACCTCTGGACGGCCGCCTTCTTCCAGAGAATGGCGAGTCGCGAATCGCGAATGGAAACTGAAGCTGCTACGTCCGGCCATTCGCCATTCGCTATTGGCTATTCGCCGCTGATCACGACGGAATCCCTGCGGCGCTACCTGCAAACGCAGGCGGCAGACGGCCGATTGGTCGGCCAGGCATGGCACCTGGCCTCCCGCCTGAGGTTCTTCCACTGGCCGCTGGAGTTCCCGGACGTCTTCGCGTCGGGCGGCTTCGACGTGGTGCTTGCGAATCCACCGTGGGAGCGTATCAAGCTGCAGGAGCAGGAGTTCTTTGCGACCCGCGACCCGACGATCGCCCGTGCCCCCAACAAGGCTGCGCGGCAGCGCCTCATCCGGGAACTGCCCGAGAGAAACCGGCAGCTTTGGCGGGAGTTTCAGGAAAGGCTCCACGACGCCGAGGCGTTGAGCAAGTTCCTCCGCCAGAGCGGCCGGTTCGCCCTAACGGCACGGGGGGACATCAACACATATTCAGTCTTCGCGGAGCTGATCCGCGGCCTGCTTGGTCCGCAAGGCCGCGGCGGCATGGTCGTACCGACCGGCATCGCCACGGACGATACCAACAAGGACTTCTTTACAGATCTGGTGGCAGCGGGCGGCCTGGCCAGTCTCTTCGACTTCGAGAACGGAGAAGGCGTGTTCCCAGCCGTTCACCGGAGCTACAAGTTCTCGCTATTGACCATGAGCCGAACCGCGGTGCCGCGGGCCGAGTTCGCCTTCTTCTGCACCCGCTCGGAACAGCTCAAGGATGCCGAGCGGCGGTTCGCGCTCGCGGCCGAAGACCTCGCCCTGCTCAACCCCAACACCCGCACCTGCCCGGTCTTCCGCACCCGCGCCGACGCCGAGCTGACCAAGCATATATACCGCCGCGTGCCGGTATTGGTGAACGAGCAAACGGCCGAAAACCCGTGGGGCATCAGATTCATGACGATGTTCCACATGGCCAACGACAGCGGGCTGTTCCAGACGGCCCCCGCTGACGGCCTGGTGCCGCTGTACGAGGGGAAGTTCATCGACCAATTCGACCATCGCCACGCCACGTGCAGGACCGCGCATGCAATCCGAGGGAACCAGGCCGATCGTGTTACCGAAGAGGAGTACGCGGACCCCCATTTCTCGATCACGCCGCGCTACTGGGTGCCGCACGAGAAGGTCGAAGCCAAGCTAAGCCACTGGCCCTACCGCTGGCTGATTGGCTTCCGGGACGTGACGCGGGCCGTGGACCTCCACACCTGCTGGTTCAGCGTCCTGCCGCGGGTCGGAGTCAGTGGTAAGGCCCCGCTGATCTTCACTACCGCCCCCGAGCGTTCCCTCACGCCTTGCCTAATTGCCAATTTGAACAGCTTCGTCCTCGATTATTCCGCGCGTCAAAAGATCGGTGGAGTATCCCTGAGCCATTTCATCGTCAAGCAGCTCCCGGTGCTACCGCCGGAGCGTTACACGCCCGCCGCCATCGAGTTCATCGCCCCGCGGGTGCTGGAGCTGGTCTACACGGCCTGGGACCTGGAGCCGTTCGCCAAGGATATGGGCTACGACGGCCCGCCGTTTCGCTGGGACGAGGAGCGCCGGTTCCGGCTGCGTGCGGAACTGGATGCGGCCTTCTTCCGCCTCTACCTGCCGGAGGAGGCGAACGGCGAGTGGCGAACGGCGAATAGAGAAGACGGCGGGGTCGTGGATGAGACGCCCGAACAGCTTGCGGAATTGAAACGCTACTTTCCCACGCCGCGCGACGCCGCGGCCTACATCTTGGAGACCTTTCCCATCGTCAAGCGGAGGGACATGGAAAAGTTCGGAAGGTACCGCACGAAGGAGGCGATCCTGGAAATCTACGATGCGATGCGGGAGGCGATCCGCGGCGGTGCTCGCTACCGGACCCGGCTCGACCCGCCGCCGGCCGACCCCGGGGTCGCACATCCGCCGAGAGAGGAGACGTCATGAACGTATTCGACCTGCACGCCCGCGTGATCGAAGACTACCGCGACTTTGTCAGGTCGTTCTTCGTCATTGCAGACCGCCGAGTACGGGAATACGTGGACCGCGCGCTCGTCGAAGAGGCACGTCTGTGGCCGGATTGTCTGCTGCAAGTCAGCCCGTCCTACGCACGGTCGTACACGGTGAATGAGCTGGCCGGCCGGGGCGTGGTGCATGAGGAGGCGGCGGCCGTCTTCCGCACGGCCGAGGGGAGTTCCTACCGCCTCTATCAGCATCAGGTCGAAGCGATGGAGCTGGCCCGCGCCGGGCAAAGCTACGTCGTGACCAGCGGGACGGGGTCCGGCAAGAGCCTGACCTACTTCCTGCCGATCATGGATTCGCTATTGCGACAGCCGCCCGAAGGCGACCGGGTCGCTGCCCTGGTCGTCTATCCGATGAACGCGCTGGTCAATTCGCAGCTTCAGGCGTTGGAGGGCCTGAAGACCGCCTTCGAACGGCGGACCGGCCGGCGCTTCCCCGTGACATTCGCGAAATATACGGGTGAAACAGCCGGCCCGGCCCGCGACGAGCTGCGGCAACATCCTCCGCAGATCATGCTGACGAACTACATGATGGCCGAGTTGATGCTGGTCCGACCCGACGACCGGCGGTTTCTGGACCGGTTCGGCGGGGGCCTGCGGTTTCTCGTGTTCGACGAGTTGCACACGTATCGCGGCCGGCAGGGGGCCGACGTGGCCATGCTCATCCGCCGCTTGAAGGAGCGCTGCGCCGCCCCGAACCTGATCCACGTCGGCACGAGCGCCACGATGGTCGCCGGCCGAGATGCGACTCCGCAACAGCGCAAGAGCACCGTGGCCGAGTTCGC
>JAAZNR010000694.1 GCA_012798155.1 Thermogutta sp.
ATCTTCAAGTGGGCCATCCGCATGCTCCGCCAAACCGTCCACGACGTGCTGGAGGCGGCAGGCGTCACGCTGGCCGACGTCAGCCTGGTCGTCTTCCACCAGGCCAACATCCGGATTATCCATGCCGCCGCCGACGACATCTGTATTCCCCGCCAAAAGCTGTACAACAACCTCGACCGTTACGGAAACACCTCGTCCGGCAGCATCCCGCTGTGCTTGGACGAAGCCGATCGCGAGGGGCGACTCCAACGCGGCGACCTCGTCCTCCTCAGCGGCTTCGGGGGCGGGCTGTCCTGGGCCACGGGCGTGTTCCGCTGGTAACGGAAGACGCCTCCCCTTTACCCCCTCCTGTTTTACCCACCCCTGCCGCAGCTTGTCCTGCTGCGCCGCACGCAAGGCGCCGCCCGCGGGACGGGCGGAAGATCGATCCGGCACAAGGCGCCGGGCGTCAAGGTGAAGAGCGGTCTCGCGATTCGGCGGAGCCGGCCGCGCCGCTCGGATCCACGTCCGTGAAATAGACGGGCGAATAGGGCCGCAGCAAACGGGGCCGGCTCGGCTTGAGGGGTTTGCGGAGCGGCACCCCGGCCCGTTCCTGACGCTGAGCCTCCAAGACGTTCGCCTTGGTGATGCGGGGATGCTTGGCCTTCAAGGCGGCCAGGATTTCCTCGGCACTTCGCCCGGGATCGCTCCGCATCGACTTCCGCGCGGCGACCACCCAACGGCGGCGGAGGTACGATTCCCAAAGGCGACGGTATTCTTCCTTCCGCCGCGTGTTTTCCTGGGTCAAGGCCGAAAAGGGTTCCCGGCACGCCAGGAGAATGTAGTCGGCCACCAGCACCCAATCGACGTAGAGCAGCCGCGAGCCGGTCGGCAAGGTCGCGTCCGTCGGCGCCCCCTCCAGCAGGGGCAAGGAGGGACGCTCTTCGCCGCCCTCCGGCTGTGGACCGGCCGACGCGGCGGCCTGACGGATCTCGGCGGCGACTCGCATCCGAGCCAGCCCCGAATCGCCGTTGCACGCCAGGTACACTTCCCGGCCGCGCTCCCGCCGGAGGCGATACGACTCGTACGACCGGGCGATCCATTGCATGACCGCGGCGGTGGGATCGGCCGACTTGACGGATGCGGACTTCTTCTTCGTGTTCGTCATGGATCGCCCCTCGCGGGTCCCGGCTGAATCGGTCCGGGCACGGCCGGGCCGCCGGATAACCACCGCAAAACACCCGATACCGACCTTGGATCGCCGTGCATGTCGCGGCGGCCCCCATCGCCGGGCCGGTCCGCGCCGCCGTCAGCTCTTACGGTAGAGATAGTAGAACGTGCCGACGCCCACCGCGGTACCCACGATTACCGATACGACGATCATCCCGCCGACTCTTCCCCGATCGTGCACCCCCCAAAGGACCACCTGCACCAGCATGGTGAAGATGACCGCCATATTGAACGCCAGGATGCCGAACTGGAGGGCTTGCCGGGTCGAGGCGGCCGAATCCTGCGGCTGCTGCGAGGCGGAGGCGGCCTTGGCGGCCCTTTGAGCCTGGACCGACGCCTTGACGGCCGCCGCCTGCCCGGCCTGGGAATAGTACCGCGCCACGGCCGCATTGATGCTTGCCGGCGTCGTCAACAATGTCCGCACGGGCACGCCGAAGCGCAAGCGGAGTTGCTCTTCCACGTCCGGATTGATGGGGAACGGCGACGCCACCAAGAGCTGGTTGTCGTCGATCATGACCGGAATGACGGAGTTTTGACGGGCGAATGCGGCCGGCACCTGCGGGACCAAGGACTCATCCACCGCGGTTTCTTCCAGATCGATGTAGGGCAGCCCCTCGGATTCGGCGTAGGCTTGGATCACCACGTCCGGCGGGGCCAGCTTTTGCTGTACCACGGCGTCGCGAACCTCCAGCCCCACCGCCTTGGCGAAACGCCGTGCCCGTTCCAAATCCTCCGGCGTGAGCACCTTCTCGGCCAAGAGGATTTCCTCCAGCGTGCGGCGGCGCCCCTCGCCCACCTCTTTCCGGCCCAGAACGGCGTCGTATTCCCGCTTCCGCTGGGCATCCGTCAGGCAGAGCATGGCCTTGGCCAGCTCGTTCAGCAACTCTTGCGATTCGAAGGCGTAGTCGCCCGAGGCGTACTTGCGGACGTGCGCGTTGAGCTTGCGGTACTGCGAACGGATCTTGCCGACGTCGTCCTCGAAGAGCTTAAGCCCCAGCAAACGGTAGTAGTTGACCGGGCGTTCCGGCTCCTCGATTCCCAACCACTCCCGATAGACGTCGATCGGCTTCTTGGCCATGCCGCTATTTCCTTGCGTCTGTCTCGGCGGTTCGATGCCGGGGACCGCCGACCGCCGCGACGCTCATTCGACTTTGTACTGATCGGCCAGTTGCTTCAAGGAATCCACATCCTCCTCGCGCAATCCGCCCCGGCGCTCGATCTCGATCCGGGCCTCGCGGCCGGTGCTCTTATCCCGCGCGGTGACCACGACCCGACCCTGCGAGGTGAAGGCGTACGAGACTTCCACCGGCGATCCCTTGGGCAATCCGTGCGGCAGGTCGGCGATGCGGCACTTGCCCAGCAGCGAGCAGGCGAAGGGATCGGGGGCGTCTCCCTCCAGCACCTGCACCGTGATCCGTTCCTGATCGTCCTTGGTGGTCTTGAAGATGCGGCGGACCTCGATGGGAATGCGGCTATTGCGGGGAATCATGACGTGGTTGATGGTCTTGCCGGTCTTGGGATCCAGGGCCACGATGCCCAGCCCGTGCGAGTTGACGTTCTCCTGCTGCACGATGGCCAATCGCCGCCGGATGCGTTCCGCCAGCTCGCTGTCCGCGCCGCGATACTTGGCTTCCAAGATGGCGGCGTGGATGGCGGCCCCTTGCGCTACCGCGGTGTGAGGAGAAATGCCGGTGTAAGGCTCGCGCTGCAACAAATCCCTCAGCATCCGCGGCACCTGCGGCATGAGTGTGGAACCGCCCACCAGGACCACGGTCTCCAAATCCTGCGGCGAGACGCCGGCCTCCTCCAGCACCAGCATGGTGGTGTCGGAGGTCCGCTGCAAGAGGTCGGCGGTCAGCTCCTCGAACAGCTTCCGCGTCACCGGAATATCCATGACCTTGTCGCCGTACCGCACATGGACCACCGTTTCCTCGCGATCCGTGAGGTCGATCTTGGCCAAGTCGCAGTCGTTCCTCATGATTTGGATCTGCTGGGGCGACTCGCGGGGGTCCACTCCGTGCCGCTTCTTGAATTCCTCGGCGCAGTAATCGAGCAAGCGATCGTTCCAGTCCACGCCGCCCAATTGCACGTCGCCGTCGGTGGCCAGCACGCGGAAGTGCGTGGCCGTGTACTCCACCAA
>JAAZNR010000695.1 GCA_012798155.1 Thermogutta sp.
CAGTTCCAGGGCGCCGGTAGCCGCGCCGGCGTTGCCGAAGAAGGACTTCGGAGCGGTCAGGGGAACACCCGGCAGGACCTCCGCCAGGGCGCGGCTTTCGCAAGCGTCGCCTTGAGGCGTCCCTCGACCGTCCGCGTTCACGTGCCCGAGCGACCGGGCATCGACTTCGGCGTCTTGAAGGGCGACGCGGACGGCGCGAGCTACGGCCTGCGTGACTCCCTCACCTTTTTCATCCCGATGGAAGACGCGACCGCAGCCGCGAATCCGACCGAGAATCTCGGCTCCTCGCGCGAGGGCATGTTTTTCCCTTTCCAAGACGAAAATAGCGGCCCCCTCGCCGCGGACTTCGCCGTCCCGCAGGCGATCGAAAGGGCGAGGGGATCGGCCGTCCCGATCGGCGCGGGCCGAAAGTCGGCCCATTACGGCAAAACGGCCCCAATCGAAAGGCGTCATCTCCGAGGCGGCGCCGCCGACCATTACCACGTCGGCCAAGCCCCGCTCGATCAACAGCGTGCCTTCGATCACCGCCAACAACGAAGAGACCTCGCTGTGGTGAATCGTGTTATTGGGGCCTCTCGCATCCAGCACGATGGAGATGTGCGAGGCGATCATATTCGGTAAGACCTTGAGGAAGCTGAGCGGGAAGGTGGCGGCCATGCCCTCGACGCCCCAGCGTCCGAAGTCGAACCGGCCGTGGACGATGCACGCCCGGTAAGGAGGCTCGCTGTCTTCCAGGGAACCGCAAATGCGATCGGCCCCCAACACGACCCCGAAGCGGCCCGGATCAACGGACACGGAGCCGAGTCCCGCATCTTGCCGCGCGAGGAGCGAGGCCGCCACCCCCAATTGGGCGTCACGGGCCATGACCTTGAGGCTTTTCCGCTGCGGGACGAACTGCTTGGCGTCGAAGTTTCGCACTTCCGCGGCCGAGCGGACCGGAAGACCCGACGGATCGAATTGCGTGATCGGCCCGACACCACTGATCCCGGAGAGAAGCGAGGCACGAAATGCGTCGCGACCAATCCCAATGGGGGATACGATTCCAATTCCTGTAATGACGGTCTCGCGAAACGGCATCCTAAGTCTCAACGGCGTAAAGAATTGCGGCGATGCTGCCCGATCCGGTTGGGATGAATGGCGAACGAGTCGCGTGGAGCGTGAGGCGAATGATGCCCCCAGGCGGCAAGAATCTGTTTCCGGCCCCTCTGTAGGATTATCGGTAACCAGAGCAACGTAGAACAGTCAGTATATCTTTTCCACCGATTCCGGCAATCATTGGTTATCCGGCGCACATTGTGCACATACCCCAAGTATTATAATTTCCCTGCATTTTCGCTTTATCCATTTTTCCAGCGCGTGTTCCACGCGAAAGGCGGCTTGCCTTTCGTTGGTTTCCCTTTCGTTTGAGTGTACCGGGTTTCTTTTTGACGCCGGACTTTTCTACAATGCTTACAGTGCGTTCAGATCGCGGTATCGGCGATTACAGTAGGTTCAGATCGCGGTATCGGCAGGTAACCGGCGCCGAATCGAGTCCGAGGGGATTCTTCGCGCCTTCGAGAATCGGAAAGAACGTCCGGGCTGCTCGCACGGGGGATGCGTATCGACTCTTTTCCGGGGACTGGGGATGAAGCGAGGGGAACCGTCATGGTTAATCCGCAAGATCGCGTGGAGACGAAACGTTTCTTTGAAGAGCACGAGCGCATCGAGGCCCTCTTGGAGGAGGTTGACGCCGCGCTTGGCAAGCGTGATCGGCCGACGAAGGAGGTGATTCGGCTGTTGTCGGAGCTGCCCGTGCATCTGGAGGCGCACTTCGCCTTCGAAGAGGCAGGGCGGTTTTTCGACGAGGGGATGTTGCGGGCGCCGCACCTTCGGCCGAAGGCCGACAAGATTTTGGCGGAGCACGCCCCCCTGGTGGAGGCCGCCAAGTCCCTCGCGGCTGACGCGGCAGCCAACGAGCAGAGTGCGCCCGATTGGTGGGAACGTGTCCGCGACCGTTTTCTGGCCTTGAAGAACGACCTGAGCCGGCACGAACATGCCGAAAACGACCTGGTGCAAGAGGCGTACGTGCAAGACATCGGGGCCCGCGATTAGTTTTACTGCGCAGGATCGCCCAAACCGGCTTACCGATCTTACGCAGACTCACAAAGCTGCGTACCCCAGTTTGCCCAGCTTCTTATCCTGCGGAGAAAAATTAGGCGGCTTGAGGGTCGGTCCGTACCCCGAGACCGGCGGTAGCTTCCGTCTATGCGGCTTCGGAATGGCGGCCGGGCAGGACCGGCGGCGCCGCGACCGGGACGTGCTGCGGCCGGATGATTTCGCCGGAGGCGATGGCCTGGGTGATCGCCTCCGCGACTTGGAGGGCGGCGAGTCCCGCCGCGCCGTCTACCACCGGGGGCCGGCGCGTCCGCACGCAATCCACGAAGTCGGCAATCTCGGCTGCTAGGGCATCCCGCTTTTCGCAGGCCACGATCTCTTCCGGCAGGTAGACATCGTGGAATTGCGGTTGAATCCGCCGCAGCTCCGCCGCGGGGAGTGCGCCGGCGCGGAATCGACCCGCCTGGAGGTCCGGGTGGACGCGAGTGAGCGAGACCCTGCCGGCGGCGAAATCGATCTGGGCGATCGCCGCGTTCGACCAGATTTTCATCTCGCGCCGCGGTTGCCGCGTGATCCGCGAAGCGTGAAGGACCGCGGTGCAGCCGTTATCGAATTCGATGCGGGCTTCGGCGACGTCTTCTTCCCCGCCCAATAAGGCTTGTCCGGATGCCGTGATCGCGGTGGGGAAACTGTTTGTGAGGCTCAGGATCAGATCCAAGTCGTGGATCATCAAATCCAAAACGACGCCGACGTCGAGCGACCTGCCCGTGAACGGGCCGCAACGGACTGCCTCAATGAGCCATGGGGAAGACACGCTTTGCTCGGCGACGCTGTAAGCGGGATTGAACCGTTCGATGTGCCCGACTTGAAGGATGCGGCCGGCGGTCTTGGCCAGGGCGACCATCTGCCGGGCTTCGGCCGCGCATGAGGCGATCGGCTTTTCGACCAGGACGTCGATTCCGTCCGCAAGCAGGGAACGGACGATTCGGCCGTGCAGCGTCGTGGGGGCGGCCACGATGGCGGCTCGGACTTCGCTGAGTACCCGGCCTGCGTCGGCGAAAACGGGAAAGCCCTGCCGGGCCAGCTCCTCGCGTCTTTCGGCCGAGGGTTCCACGATGCCGATCAGTTGGACGTCGGCGCGGGCCGCCAGCTTGGCGGCGTGAAATTGACCCAGCCGTCCGCCTCCGATGACGATAACGCGTAAGGGTTCCACGAAAGTCGATCTCGCGGTCTGATGGGGTTGGGCGCGGCGAGCCGGCGGACCCGTCCCGCCGGGCACGCGGACGTTCAAGCACAATGACGCATGCGTTGGGTTTCCGCGGCGGTCTGTAGGAGCACGGTCCCCAGCCGGGCATTGATCCGGTGACCTCCGCGATAGGCGCAGAACCTGCCGACGAGGTCGCAGCCGCACAAGGCCAGATCCCCGACCATGTCGAGCAGTTTGTGGCGGACGCATTCGTCGGGGAATCGCAGGCGATTGTCGATCGGTCCGTCCTCGCCGAAAACGAGCAGGTCCTTGGGGTTGGTGCGGCGACCCAGGCCCATGGCCAGGAGTTGATCGGCTTCCGACTTGAGCATGAACGTGCGGCAGGGGGCCAATTCCTTGCGGAAGGATTCCGGCGTCAAGAGCAGGCCGAAGCTTTGCCGCCCGATCGGTCCGCGGGGACCGTAATCCAGAAGATACCGGATAAAAAGCTCGCCGCCGGTGCCGGGCCGGGCCTCGAACCAAGCCGCCTCCTCGTCGATCCGTACCACGGTGGTGACCTTGCGAATGACGCGCGGGGCGGATTGCTCGACGACTCCGGCCCGCAAGAGGGCCTGCACGAACGGCAGGCTGGAACCATCGCAGCCGGGCATTTCGGCCGCCGTGACGCGGACCTCGCAATTGTCGATCTGAAGGCCGCCTAGCGCCGCCATGATATGTTCGACCATCTCCACGCGAGCCCCGTCGCGTTCCAAGGTGCTGCGGCGCGGTTGCTCGATGCGGTATTCCAGCCGTGCCGGAATTCGTGGTTGGTGGGGGAGGTCCTCCCGCACGAACACGATACCCGTGCCGACCGGGGCGGGGCGAAACTCCACCCGCACGTCCTGGCCGTTCCAATAACCGAATCCTTCCACGGCGGCGGGAGCGGCGATCGTTTGCTGGTTGCGCAGGGAAAACATCGAGCGTTGCCATCCAATGTAAGGAAGTCAGGTCTTCGCCGGCGGAGGGAGGAGCCGCAGCCGCGAACCACGACCGTGGGTCTCTGTGCGTGGGCGCCTCGCCCGCCTTCGACTTGCGTCCACGAAAACTGTTCAGCGAAGTCCCGTCGAGCCGGGACGAACGTAACCGGCCCCCGGGGCGACTCCCGCCGGCGCGGCCGGAGCGGTCGCCGTTTGCACGCGCGCGTTGAGCCGTTGCAAGATGATGGGGGTGATATCCAGTTCCGCGCCCTGGTAAACGATCCAGCGATTGATCGTGCGGAGCACGTCTTCGGGATTGTTCGGATCCGGCTCGGTGCCGTTGAAGCGGAAGACCATCGTGATCCCGTTGGCGGCCGCGAAGTACTGGATTTCGCCCACGATCTCTTGGTAAGTGGAGTAAACCACCTTCGCTTCTCGGAGCATCAGGTCTTTGCGTTTCTTCAGGACGTCGGCCTCGAATTCCTTCTGGCGCCGCAGCAGCGTGTCATCGATCTGCGAGTAGGTCGGCGTCCCCGGTTGGTGGTCCTTGAGTTGCTCGGCCAGGGCCTTCAAGGAGGCCTGCTCTTGCTGCGCCCACTGCTCGGCCGCCGTCGCCTCGGCACGGATCGCCTCCATTTGCTGCTTGTGCCGGGCGTGATTCTTGAAAATGTAGTCGATGTCCACGACGGCCACGTTCCGCACCATGGGAACGGTGCGGGTTTGCGGGGCCGGCACGCCGGGTTGTTGAGCACCCAATGTCCACATGCCGGCCAGCGAGATACCGACGACGAGGATTCCAACTCCCATCCACTTGGTCTTGGACACTTTTTCCCTCCTTGGAAAAAGGCTTGCAAGGAACGTCTCGGCGGGCAAAAAGGCCTCAAGGCTCGGGACGAGGTGTCCTTCTCTTCGGTCCGGCCGCGAGTTTCAGTTTCGGGGCGACCGCCCTTCGCTTCCCAAGACTTGTCCGAGAGTACTCACCCGCCTTGCTGTGTCTCGGCCGGTGTATTCTGCCGACTGGCAGCCGTTGCGTAAAGGCCAGAATCCCGGAAACAGCGAACCTGAGAGGTCAAAGACAGCGGTGAGCTTGCCCAGTCACAAGGGATTGCCCGGTTTGCCGACCTTGCTCGCACGGCCGTTCCGGCAATTGGATTGCGGGCATGGCCCTGCTTCGCGTTTGGCCGCAGTGCGAATCTTGATCGCAGCGTGAACCTCACTGGCAGTGCAAATCTTGGTCGCAGCGTGAATCCGGCTCCCGTCATGCGAAAGGCGGTGCGACGTTCTCCTGCCGGCTTGAAGCAAGCAAATTCCCGGCGGAAGACAAGCCGATTCATTGACCGGCTTCATGGCCTGCCTTACGATAGCCGGGATGCAATCCGCCGTCCACGGGGCAACAGATGAGGTCGCCGTATGCCTGCTCGCAATCTTGTTCCGCTGCGTTTGCTGCCCTTCGAACGTGAACTGCCGGTGGGACGCGGTAGCCGATTTTTGGGCGCCGCCTTGGATGCCGGAATCTCGTTGGAATTGCCGTGCGGGGGAGAAGGAGTCTGCGGCAAGTGCCGGGTGATCGTGCATGAGGGCGCGCCCCCGCCGAATGACGTGGAACGCGATCACCTCTCGGCGGAGGAATTGAGCCGCGGCGTACGGCTGGCCTGCCAGTTGGTGATCGACGGTCCCATGGCGGTGGAAATTCCGGAGGATACGCTCCTCCCCTCAACGCACCAGATTCTCACGGCGGTCGTCGATTCCTCGCGGTCGGCAGGACGTTGTCCGGTCCGCAAGGTCTTCGGCCCTTTGCGCAAGTGCGGCACCGACGGCCGGCCCAAGGAGGCAGAGGAAGCCGCGGCGGAACTGAGTTGCGCGGAAAAGCTGGCAGGCACGCGCATTCGACGCTTGGCGGATGCAAAGCGGTTGCTCGCTGAAATCCGTGCCGCCGGCGAAGAGGCGACCGCCGTGGTGACGGAAGACCGTCTTTCGGCGCTCGAGCCGGGCGATACTCGCGGCACGTCGTTCGGCGTGGCCATTGATTTGGGTACCACCACGCTGGTCGCCTCCTTGGTCGATCTGAATCGCGGCGAAGAATGTGCGGTGACCGCCCGACTCAATCCCCAAATCCAATTCGGCGAGGACGTGATTTCTCGGATTCAAACGGCCATGGAGAGGGAAGACGGCCTCCCTCGTTTGCAAGGGGTCGTGAGGGACGCGCTCAACGAAATGATTCGTGAGTTCGCGGAGCAGAAGGGGATTCCGCGCGACCGTATCTACGCCGCGGCCGTCAGCGGCAATACGACGATGCAGCATTTGTTTTGCGGGCTGGACCCTTCTTCGCTGGGGCGGTATCCGTTCCTGCCGGTCCTGCGGCACGGATTGTCCGTGGACGCGGCCGAGCTGGGACTGGAAATCCATCCGGCCGGCCGGGTTTACGTCATGCCGGTGATCGGCGGTTTTGTGGGCGGGGATACGGCCGGGGGGATTATGGCTACGAGGATGCCCGACGGAGAATCGCCCGCCCTTCTCGTCGATATCGGCACCAACGGCGAGATCGTCTTGTTTGCCGGCGGCCGGCTCTGGGCGGCGGCGACCGCGGCGGGGCCTGCCTTTGAAGGGGCCAAGATTCTCCACGGCATGAGGGCGGCTCGAGGCGCGATCGAGCGGGTCAC
>JAAZNR010000696.1 GCA_012798155.1 Thermogutta sp.
GCCCCTTGATGCTGCAAGGCGATCACGGTCCCGTGGCCTATCGCAACATCCGGCTCCGGCCCACGCAACTGCCGTAGGAACGCCCGCGAGGCCCATCTTGCCGGCGGCTGCCCGCCGAGTTGGGGCCAATCCCCGGCGTGGGGAAGCGGAATTGGTTGGCGTTCACGCGCCGGCAGCGGCAGTCTTTCAAGCGCGGAGGCGTAAAGTCTGTCCTTGAAACGCAGAGGGCACGGATTTTGAAACGCAGAGGGCGCGGAGAGCGCGGAGAAAGAAGAAGAGACCGCGGAGAAATAAGAAAGGCAGAAGTCAGAAGTCAGAAGGCGGAACTTCTGCCTTCTGCATTCCGCCTTGGAGTACTGATAGGCCGCGTCTCTGCGTTGGTGTTCCTGCCCTCGGCGTCTTTCTTCTGACCGCGGCCGTGTACGGTTCCCTGGTCAACTACTTTTCCGGGGACGCCCTACTTTTCCGGGGACGCCCTGCTATTCGGCGGGGCGTCGCTTGGGGCGGCCATCCAGGGACGCCATCGCTCAAGTGATGGCTACCCGGACGGCTTTTGGTTTCATTAGCGTCCATTGGCGGCTATCAATCGAGCCTCGCTTCGTTCACCGCCGGACCGTCTCGCCGTCTTTCCCCGCCAGCATGACGTCGAAGAAGTAGGTCGATTCCTCCGCGGCCAACTGGATGTTGCCGCTGAGGCAGCTCGCCTCGGCTCGGAAAACCAGATTGCCGTGCTTGGAAGCCACGGCGCGGATGGTCAGCAGGACCTTTTCCCCCGGCGCGATCGCGCCGATCGGGGTGAACAGGACCTGGCCGGGAAGAATCTTGTTGGGGGCACCGTCCGCCGCCGTCGCCTCGATCCCCTCCGAGAAGAAGCCGACCACTTGGACCTTCTCCGCCGCGCGGGTACCGCGGTTTTCGAGGATGATGCGGTATTCGGCGGGCTTGCCGATCGGCACCGGACCCTGCGGATCCTCGACGCGCAAGGCCAGATCCGCGATCGTTTCGAGTTGCGTCAGACATTCGCCTTGGGCGGCCAGGTTCTTCCCGTCCGCGCTGACTGCCAAACGGACCGTGCCGGGAACCACGTACCGACACGCCAAGCGGAACTTGGCCTCCTGACCGGGCGGAAGTTGATCGAGCGTCCATCGGACGGCACGCTGCTTGTCTTGGACTTCGGCCTGCGGGGCGGCAACCAAGGTCACCGCCGACGGCAGCGACGCCGCCACGCGGACCTCCTCGGCGGGAGCGGTACCCGGATTCCGTACCGTCACTTCGTACCAATCCTCTTGGCCCACGTACTGCAAGGGCGGCCCCTGGACGGAGACCTCCAAGGCGGGCTTCAAGACCGTGACGGTCCGCTCCAGGTGCGCAGTCGCCGCCAGATCGTCCTTGGCGTCGACCACCAGACTCAAGGCCCCTTCCTGCCTTGCCACAAGCTCTAATTCCACGACCCGCTTGGCCCCGGCCGCAATCGTCCCCAGCGTATGGCGAATGACCTCGCGGCCGGCCGATCCGGGAGGCACCAAGGACAGCGTCACGTTTTCCGCCTCGCCCGTCCCGGTGTTTTCCACCTCCAGGCGGTACACCTGCGACTGCCCGAAGAGAATCGTTTCCGGACCGTCCAGACGCAGCTCCAATTTCGGTTCTTGAACCTCGATGGAGGCCTGGCTGGGAGGGGGGGCGAATTCCCATTGCACGGCCAAATCGAAGGGCTTGCTCTCGCGGGGAATGATCCGCAGGTCCAGGGACTCGGCGGCCCCGACCGGCAACTCCTCGATCCGCCAGGCCAGGCGGCGGAACGCGCCCTCCATTTGCTGAGATACGGTACCGCCGGTCGGCTCCGCGCCGTTCAGGTCGGCCCAATGGGGGATCATGACGTGCACGGCGACCTGCCGGGCCGGCGTTTGGCCCTGATTCTTCAGTTGCAGCGTGTAAAGCCCCTCGCGACCCACGGTGATCCGCCGCGGTCCGATCGTCTCCACGTTCAACAGCGGCGTCGTGCGGTTGATCAGCACGCGATCACCGGCGGACTTGGCAGCCGTCGCCGCGGGTTCAGCGGCAACGCGGGACCCCGGCGCCGGGCCGCGGATCGTTTCGTCGTTCGCGGGAACGGCCGTGCGACCCGAATCTTTCGCCTGCGTGTCGGCGACGGCGTCAGCGGCGGAGGGTGAAGAGTCACGGGATGCGGCATCGGACAGAGAAGCGGGCCGGTTGGCCACGCTCTGCCCTCCCAAGGTCGGCACATGACGCTGGTCCTGCCGTTCCGCCGAAAGCGGGGGGATCTCCGGCATTGGCGCGGAAGGCTCCGCCGCGGCCGGGGTGGGTCCCCGTTGAACCGTTTCGGAACGTGGTTCCCGCGGCGCCGGTGTAGGCGTTTGCGACTGACCCATTGCGCGGTCGGCCGCCGGCGTGGGTAGCGCAGGCGCGGCCGCCGGGGTGGGAACGGAAGGCGCGGCCGCCGGGGTCGGTGCCGAGGCCCTTCGGGACGGCAAGGACGAATCCCCAACAGGCGAACCCAGGGAGACCATGGCGGGGAGGGCACTCGTCGAATTCGGCGGACTCGCGGGAGCAGACTCACCCTGCGCCGCCGCGGCGGCCGGGGTCGGAATTTGTGCTTCGACGACGGGTGTCGGACCGGTCGCTGCCGCGCCGCCGGAATCGCCGGCTACGGACGCCGCGCCCGGCACTTCCGCCGAATCTTGCGATTCGGCGTTCCCCGATTGAGGAGCGGTCCAGACCGGGACGGACTGCACGGCGAACGGCGACGCCTGATAGCGATTGAGCTTTTGATGGAGCGGCACGTGATGATCGGCGGAAGGCTCGGGCGAGTCCAGATCCGGCTCGGGCATCGGCTCGATCCCGGCTTGCCCGAGCGATGGCGGAGTCACGTCTCCCTGCGGCGCCGAGGGCGACAATTCGCCGGCGGTGGGGGGCGCAGCCGTGGTGCCGCTTGCGACCCTCGGAGAGGCCGCGGCGCTCCCCGCCCGAACGGTTCCTTCCCTCGCTTGGGCCTCGTCCGGCGCGGTCTGCCGGGGAGCACGCTTCGGAGCCAGGCCGTCGCGCACGCGCTGACTGATGCGGTCGAGAAATGAGGGGCGGTGTTCGGAATCGGTTTGGGCGGATACCATGCCCGGACCACTGAGCGCGACCGCAATCGCCACGAAGAAAGACGCGATTCGTATTTTCATCGCTTCACCCGTGTTCCTCGTGCCCGGCGACGTATCGAAATCACGGCGCCGGTTGGGAAAACTCCGTCACGTGAGCCAAAGAAGGAGGCTCTCCCGAGAGGGAAGAATCCGCCTCCAATCTAATCGGCTGAAGCGATTGAATCGGATTAATCAAGTTTGGCGAATTGTCTTGTAAAAGCGATTGAGGTGCGTGGGCAATTTGTGCCGTTGGTGCTTGCCCGCGATTCCAGCTACGTTCACCGCTGAGGTTGTCCTGATCGTAGGCGAGATTGTCCTGATCGCAGGGAGCAGGCCCTGAGCCTGCCCCAAATCAATACCCCTCGATCAGCGGATGACGATCTCATACCATAGGGTACGATACTGCGGGCCGATCTCAAGAACCGCCGTGCCGTCTTCTTCGCTCACCGAGACCGGGCCGGCGCGGCGACCGTCGGCATCGAGGGCGAAGGCCTGGACGCGGGCGGCGGGGACCGGCAGCGTTAGTCGGGCGGGGACGCCCTCGCACTCCGTCGGCCCCTCGCCCCACTGTCGCCCGACCGTTATCCGATCATTTCCCAAGTCCCGTAGGTTCCACCCTTTGTTGCGGACCGCGGCGGTGGCGGCTAAAAGCAATCGCCCGGGCCGATCGAAACCCTCCCCTTCGATGACGGTGAGCGAGACCGTGGCCCAATCCAGCGTCGTCTTGCCGACGCTCAGCTTGACGCCGTTCAGGTTGAAGGCGCGGCCGTCCGGAAAGCCCGTAAAAAGCTTCGTCCGGGGAGCATTGACGAGGAAAACGCCTTTTTCTCCCCGCGAAACGTCCCAGCAAATCTGTTGCGTGTCGGCAAGGAACAGCTTCTTGTCCGCGAGGTCTTCGGCGGGAGGTTGTGCACCGCCCTTCAGGTCGAAGGCCACGCGATGCAGCAGGGCCGCGGCGGCGGGCAGACCGAATCGGTCGATGGTCAGATTCCACGGATTCAACGTCTCGCGGAGCACCTCCCTCTCCCTTTCGGCGGGCAAGGGGACCAGTCGCGTTTCCTTGGCCGGGGCCACATCGCCGCGGAGAAACATGGTCGCGCAGGCCGGCATATGCACGAGCTTGGCCGTGTCGCTCTTGATGTCGAAGAAGCCCGTGATACGATTCGGCTCGTATTCCCGGCTGTGGCTGTAGGTGAAGCTGAAGATGCCGTCCCAATCCTGAAAGGCCCCCACGGCGGCGAGCATCGGAAAGCCCTCGGCGGCGTATTGATTCGGCGCGGGATGATTGTATTCGCTGACGGTAAAGGGCAGGCCCTCCACGCGGCGATTCGCCAGGCCGGTCAGCGTGCCCCCTCCCGCATTGACCAACGCCACGTTCCGCACGTACCAGTTTTCCGGGTCCCAAGGCCGACCGGGGAAGGCCGGGTGCTGCCAATAGGAATGGGAATCGATGTAATCCAATCCCGCCTGAATGTGGACCGGACTGTACGACAATTGCGTTCCGGACACGAGGGGCTTGGCCTTGAGTTCATCCTTGATAAAGCGGTACATGCCCCACCAATAGTCCCGCTCCAGATCCCAGAGGAAGTCGGCGAAGTCGGCTTTGGCGGCGGCCGTGCGTTGCGGACCGCGTGCCGGGATGATGGCCACCGTCCCGCCGGCGAGGCTTTCCCCGTCCTCCAGCCCCGACACGCCGCCCGGTCGCAGCGAGACGCCCGTCAGTTCGTAGCTCCCCGGCTCGAGCTGACTGAACGTGATGCGAGCATTGTCGTCATCGGCTTCGGCCGTAAAGCTCAGCCGATAGTCGCGCCATTCCTCGGTCAGCCGGACCTCGGCCGATAGCCCCAACCGCTGCCAAGGCTCGTGGTTCATCATGCAATTGACGTCGATCCGCCGCGGGGCATCGCTTTTCATGCGGAATTGCAGCGTGTACACCTGCCCCTTTTTGACGGCCAACCCGCCTTGGCTCAACTGGGGAATCCATGTCTCTCGGCCGTTCTTGCGAACCGCCAAACGCAAGACCCCGCCGGCGGCGTTCACCTCGACCTCGCTGACCTCGTCGCGCTGCAAGTTCCAGACCTGCTGCCAATTGCCCGCGAAATCGCCGGCCCGAAGCATTTCGGCCCCCAGCGGCTCGCGTTTGGCGTTCCACGCTTTGCGCAGAGCGTCGTCGTCCCGGTATTTGTTCCGCAACCACTCGTTCCACAACTTGCGAAACAATGCGGCGTACGGCTCGGGGAGGTTGTCCAAGGCCCCCTTGCGGTACTCGTCGAAGGCGGCGTTCTCATTGTTGATCTCGATCATCGCCACGGCCGGCTCGTCCACATACGCCTTGCCCGTGTAGGGGTTGACGTGGGTGAGCAGGTCTCGGGCATACTTCCGCTGGTATTCGATCATCCGCGGTTCGAAGTTGTCCAACCCCTTGTCGTAGTTGGGCAACCCCTCGACGTCGGGGAATCCCTCGGCCGGCCCGAACTCTCGTGATACGTGCAGGTTGAGGTTCGTGTAGATGCCGTGCTGCTTGAGCTGGAAGATCAGATAGTCCAGCTTGTCCAGCATCTCCGGGTCGATGGTCAGCTTGTTGGGGCTGTTGCCCCAGATGTGGCGGTTGTCCATGTGGTGCATTCGCACGCAGTTGATGCCGAGGCTCGCCAAGCGGGGCGCCAATCGCTCGGCCTCCTCTTTTGCGGGAAAGCAGGCCTCGAAACAGAGATTGGTGGCCCAAAAGCGGACGCGGCCGGCATCCGTCGCGAAGTGCCCGTTCTCGGCGCGGACGAATCCGTGCTTACCCGCCGGCTTGTCCAACATGCCGCCGAGGTTGGTGATCGTATCGCCCGGCTCGTAGCCCACCACGAAGGGGAAAAAGCCGTCCGGGAGCTGCTTTTCCTCGGCCGAAGCCGGGGCGGTGATTTGCCATCCGGACGTAACAACGGCGACCGCGAAGAACAGCGGAACCAATACTCGAGGCATCATCGGAACACCTCCTCCATCTTGAAAAACTGGTAGCCTTTCGCGCCCCGGGCAACGATGCACGGAACAGGGCCGGCGTCTGGGGGCTTCGCTGCGCTACGACCCCAGCCACCCGGCCGAAAAACGTATCCGCCCCATTCGCTCCCGAAGGCGACAGCCTCATTTTCAGGGCGTTCGCCGGGAGAATGGACATAGCCCCGTGAACGGCTACAAAAACCGGTAGCCTTTCGCGCCCCGGGCAGCGATGCACGGGACAGGGCCGGCGTCTGGGGGCTTCGCTGCGCTACGACCCCAGCCACCCGGCCGAAACCGTAATGTGCGACCTTTACCGGCCGGCGACGGCGGCTATTGCCGGCGCCACGACCACACGTTTTCGAATATCTGCTATCTGCACGTTTCGGGAACTTCCAGCGTGTAGCCGGAAGTGCCTGTAGCCGAAAGTGCCTGTAGCCTTGCAAAACCTATACGCTGGAAAACCTAGACGTTCCAACCTTCCCGGTAGGGGGGATCGAGCAAGGCGTTGGCCTCGTCGGAGTTGGCGAACCGCAGTTTTTCGGCGTCCCAAAACAGTTTTTTCTCCGTTCGGATCGCGACGTTGCCCATCAGCACCACGGCCGCCAGTTGGGCGGCATGATCGACGAAGTTGCTTCCCGCGGGA
>JAAZNR010000697.1 GCA_012798155.1 Thermogutta sp.
CGCCGCGAGCCGCCGATGGAAGTCAAGGGTCTCGGCCATGCTGACTGTTCACGTTTTCCGGCATGCTTGGGCGGAAGAGGCCGATGCAAAACGTTGGCCGGACGACGGTTTACGTCCCCTCACCTCCGAGGGCCAAGCGCGATTTCGAAAATTCGCCGAAAAACTGGCCGCCCGCTCGATCCGTTGCCAAAGTATCGCGACAAGCCCCCTGGTCCGCTGCGTGCAAACGGCTGAAATCCTGTGCGAGGTATGCGAGAGCGAGAAGCGGCTCGAGATCCTGAAGGCCCTTCGCCCGGATTCCGATTTCGAAGCAGTGTTGGCGTGGATTCGCGACTGGAACGGTCGGCTGGAAGAGGTGGCCTTGGTCGGCCACGCACCGGACGTGGCTCAGCTCGCCGCTTGGTTCATCGGCGGAGGCAACCTCGACTGCCCGAAAGGCGGGGTGACCTCGGTTATGTTCGAGAAGAGTGTCGAACCGGGGCGCGGCATTTTGATTCGACTGGTCAAGCCGTCGCTCCTCAAGTGCTGAATCGCAAGCGATTTCGGCCAAAGCGGCGGATTTTGGCCGTCGATAGGAGGGCACGACTGAGGCCCCCCGCGGCGGATCCGGCCGACGCCTTCCCATGACGGCGGTACAATAGACTATCGCCGTGGTGAGGCACAGGGACCGGTTCGACCGCCGCCGTGAACCCCGGCACGGGAAAAGGCATCCTTCTCCTTGGGAAGAGATTCCAGCTCCTTGGGAAGAGATTCCAGCTCCTTGGGAAGAGATTCCAGATGCCGGGGAAGCCCGGGAATGGAGCCTGGCAGCGGTCCGAACTCCGCGGGCGACGCGGCGGCGGATGGCGGAGTCGGCGTCCCGCGGCGGACGACGCTCGTGACTTCCAAGATCGCAAGTTTGTTGACTGCATGGAGAAAGGACGCGACGCACGATATCGTCATGAAAATCACGGCTTGCCCCGAAGAATTGGATCCATCGCTGTTTCGGCCGGACTTTCCGATCCTACGCAAGGTCCTCCGTGACGGCATCCCGCTCGTCTATCTGGATAACGCGGCGACCACGCAGCGTCCGCGGCAGGTGATCGCCGCCGTCGTGGATACCTATGAGCACCACTACTCGAACGTCCATCGGGGAATCCACACCTTGGCCGACGAAACGACGGAGCTGTACGAGGGTGCCCGCGATCGATTGAGGGAATTCTTGAACGCCGCCGAACGCGAGGAAATCATATTCACCTCGGGGGCCACGGCGGGGATCAATTTGGTCGCACGTGCCTGGGGGGACGCCAACGTTCGTGAAGGCGACGAAATCCTCCTCACGGAGATGGAACACCATTCGAATATGGTCCCTTGGTACCAATTGGCGGAAAGGACGGGGGCCGTCGTCCGCCACCTGCCCCTCACGGAAGACGGCCGGCTGGATTTGCGGTCGCTCCCGCAACTGCTTACCGAGAAGACCAAGCTCTTGGCGGTGACCGCGGTATCCAACGTCCTGGGGACGATCAATCCGCTACAGGAGTTGATCCCGGCCGCGCACGCGGTGGGCGCGAGGGTGCTGGTCGACGGTGCCCAAAGCGTTCCTCATCATCCCACCGATGTTCAGCGTCTGGATGCGGACTTTCTCGCTTTCAGCGGGCACAAGATGTTGGGGCCCACCGGCGTGGGCGTGCTGTATGCCAAGCGAGAGATACTCGAGTCCATGCCTCCCTTTCTCGGCGGGGGAAGCATGATTCACGAGGTGACCCTGGAGGGATTCGTTCCCGGGGACATCCCTGCCCGGTTCGAAGCCGGCACGCCGCCGATCGCGGGCGTCATCGGTCTCCGCGCCGCGGTCGATTACCTGGAGACGGTCGGTTTGAGTCGCGTGGAAACCCATGAGCGGCGACTCACGGAAAGGCTTCATGCCGCGCTGGCGGAGGTGGACGGCGCCCGCATTCTAGGCCCCGATCCCGCTTACAAAGGCGGCATCGTCAGCTTCGTGCTCAGGGATTTGCACGCGCAAGACCTGGCACACCTCCTGGATCGTTTCGGCGTGGCGGTTCGTGCCGGTCATCACTGCGCCATGCCGCTGCATCGCCGGTACGGCGTGGCGGCCAGCGCACGAGCGAGCTTCTACTTCTACAACACTTCCGAGGACGTCGATCATCTCGTCGAGGCGGTCTTGCGCTCGCAGCAGCTTTCCCGGCGACGAAAGGCTTAGTTTTACTGCGCAGGGTCGCCGAAACCGGCTTACCGATCTTACGCAGACTCACAAAGCTGCGTACCCCAGTTTGTCTAACTTCTTATTCTGCGTAGTAAAATTAGCCGGCGTCCGGATTTCCGTTGGCCGGTAATCTCACAAGCCGACGATTTCACAAGGGGAGCGAGCCTGGGAACACTTCCGGGGAATGGCTGCGGGGTTTGCGGCAAGCTTCCCCGCGGGGCGAGCGATCTCATACCGGCTCCAGGACGCGGGCGATCAAACCTTCCATCATCGGCCCCGCCTGCTCCAAGAATTCGTGCAAGGCGTCGGCCGACGCATGCGTGTTCAAAGCCTCCAGCGAATCCCATGTTTCGATCACGGTGATCACGTTGGTGCGCACGGAAGGCTGGATCGGCAGCCCGGACTCGACCTCCACGCCTGCGGC
>JAAZNR010000698.1 GCA_012798155.1 Thermogutta sp.
AATACCGCGCGGCCCTCCAGCAGGCACCCGGGCATGGTGGTGGCGTTCTACTGCGACGGCCACGGCGATTACCTGCGAGATGATATCGACTGGCTCGTTTACAAGCACCTGATGACGCCAGACGGTTATCTTGCCGGCCGAGACAACGGACCGACGCCTGATCCGGAACTCCGGGCCGGCATCTTCGACGAGGGCAAAAAGTAGGGCTTGCCCATTGCGGGCCGTGGTCCTGCTGCTGTGGGTGCCGCCAGGGGAAGTCGCCTCATTTGCAAACGACTGGGCCGGGCGCTGTTGCGTCCGGCCTTTTTTGTCGCGTTCGCGAATCCCCTGCCGCGGGCACTCCATCACAACGGATCGGGTGCTACCGGCGCGGACGATCGGCCGCCGATTATCGCGCCCGCGGATGCGCCTTTTCGTACACCGCCCGCAGCCCCGCCGTGCTGACGTGCGTGTAGATTTGCGTCGTCACCAGGCTCTTGTGGCCCAAAAGTTCTTGTACGCTGCGTATGTCCGCCCCGCGATCCAGAAGGTGGGTGGCGAAACTGTGCCGCAAGGTATGCGGGGTGGTGCGGCGGTCGAGGCCGGTTTGCCGGAGGTATTTTTCCAGCATCCGGGCCACGCTCCGGGTCGTGAGGCGGCGTCCGAATCGATTGACGAACAGCGGCCGGTCCATACTTTCGGAAAGACTCGGGTGCAGACGGCGAACCTGCAACCAGCGACGGACGGCCCGTGCCGCGTACGACCCCAGCGGGGCCAGTCGTTCACGCTTTCCTTTTCCCCGCACCCGGACGATCCCCTCGTTGAGGTCCAGATCGGCGTCGTTCAGGCCGACGGTTTCGCTGATCCGAAGTCCCGCGGAGTACATCGTCTCCAAGATGGCGCGGTCGCGGAGGCCCATGGGATCGTTTGCCGGGGGGGCCTGCAACAGCCGCCCGATCTCCTCCGTCGAGAGGACGTGCGGTAGATTGCGGGGTTTTCGCGGGTTGCGGAGCGGCTTGGCGGGATTGTCGTTGACCCAACCTTCTCGCATGCCGAAGCGGAAGAAACTCCGCAGCGAGGCCAACCGGCGGGCGATCGTCCCCGCGGCGTAGTCGGCCTCGTGCATGGCGGCGACATATCCGCGAAGATCGCTCACTGTAATGCGGTCGGGAGACACCGGACCGCCCGCCGCCTCGTTCATGTACTCCCACAGGGCCGTCAGGTCTTCGCGGTAGCTCTTGATGGTCAGCGGCGAGGCATCGCGCTCCGCGGCCAGATATCGCAAGAACCGAGCGACGGCAGAGGCGAAGTCGGGTTTTTGGGCGGGCATGGAGGATGAAAAAACAGGCCTCGAGGCGACTCCTTCGGCGTGCGACACACTTTGAGAGGGCATCTAGGAGTCTGTCCGAAAATTGCCAATTTTGTCCACATCTTGCGGTTGAGAATGAGGGCAGACCACAACAGCTTGTGGTCCATTCGGATTGTCGGACAGACTCCTACGGCGCGTCATCCGGGTCCGTGACCTGGGACATTTTGAACCGCGAGGCCAGGGCACGGCGGCGGGCCTCTTGCCTCACCTTTTGGCTCAGCACGGCGGCGTCGTACCAAGAGAAGCTCAATTCCGGGTTGGACGCGAAGCGGCCCAGCGTCCGGAGCATCTCGGCCCGGCTATCGTCGTCGAAGAGGAAGATGTATCGCTCCGCGCCTTTGATCAAGGCAACGACGTTGATTTCGCGACCCACGGTACGTCGTCTCCTATCATGGAAGCTCGTGACGTTGGTAGCCCGTCTGGGGCTCGATTCGGCAACCTTCCCAGCCCGCCCGCTTTTCTCTGTTATCGGATTTTCTCCTGCCTCCAAACCACTTGACTTTTCCCGGCACCCCCCCGTGCGGTCAGCATTTCCCAAATGTGCAACCGGCAGCAGAAGCGGATGAAGTCGTCACTCCTCTCGAGATACGTCTGCCACCCCCCAAAGCGAGCGTCATTGCGTTGGCTCGCATAGCTCTGGAGGGCGGCCGCAAAGTCTCCGTCGTCCCCTTTGAACACTCGCGTATGGACGAGGACCGGTTCGTTCGAGGGGACCAGCGCCGGAGGCGTCGGTTGCGGCGGCGGCGGAATCAGGCCGCGCGGGTCGGGCCAATAATCGGGCACACTGGCGGTCCGCGACGCTGCATCGCCCTCTGGCAAGGTGGGTGATATCGCTTGTGATTCACCAGAAGTAGTTGGAATGTCATCAACTAATGGAGGGGTCTGCGTTCGCATTTGCTCCCGGGCATACGCGAGACGTGACTCCAAAATCAGTCGGTCGGGGATATGCTTCTCTTCCTTCGTCCCCCAGGGCAGGCCGTATCCCGGCGGGACGGGATGGAAGCCTGGGTTCGCGGCATACCACTCGACCTGCAGGCCGATTCGGGGGGGATAGTACGGCGAATACTCCGTGACCGCCCCCACCACGACGGCGTCGGCACCCAGTATCTGTGCCAATCGCCGGGCATCCTCCGGCCGATTGAGCGCCAGTCGAGCCTCCACCATGGCTCGTTCCGCCACTCCGACCGGAATCACCTCGAAGCCGGCGACTTCCTGCAACTCGTTGTAGTACGCAACGGCCACCTTGCGACCATCCAGCGTCGGCTCCGTGCTCAGATTGAAAAAGGGGACGACGGCTACCTTGTGAATTTGGGGAAAGGGGTTGTGGACGGTCGGGATCTCCGTGCGGTACGGAACAAGCGAGCAGCCGGCCACCGCAGTCCACAAAACGGTTGCGAACGCAACGACGACCGCGGACGGCTTTTGCCCGGCTTGGATCCGGTCGGCATCGAGCCGGACCGGGTTTCCGGTCTTTCGTGGGCAGTCCCTGCAAGGTTCGCGGTCCATCGCTCGCCCATCTTTCCTCACGTTTACAACCGTTCGCGGCGCCGACCGGGTTTCGCCCGATTGCACGGGACAGCTTTCACAGGTTCGCAAGGGTGAGCTTGCCACGGGACAGCTTCGCCGGTGCGATCGTCGGCCGGCACTAACTATCGGCAAACTTTACGCAAAACCTCCAGTCGTCTTTTTCGGAAAATCCAGTTCCAATTTTCTGGAAAACCAGTTCCAATCACCCCATGTGATGACGTTTCGCCGCGCTGGATACCACCTTTTTTGGCTTTTTTGGCGGCTATCCCGCAGGCGGGCGGCAACCGAGCGTACCGCGGCGTACTGCGGCGTACCGCGGCGTGCTAGTGCGTGCCAGGGCGTGCTAGGGTTTAGCTAGGCCTGGTCAGCTTCGGTTCAGCCGACGAGCCGAATCCGCCGATAAGGGACTTGGTAGAGTCTAGCGCTTGCGACCCATTTTCCGTGCGAGGACCCGGCATGGGCAGGATTCAAAGCAGCATCGGGCTGGTCAGCGGCGTGCCCATCGGGGATACCGTGGACAAGCTGATAGCGCTGGAGGCCCGTCCTCGCGACAACTTGGAAGCGGTGACGCAACAGATCGATCAAGAGCGGGCCGCGATCACGGAGCTGTCGGCGCTCGTCCTTGCCACGCAATACGTCGTGAAAAACCTTGGCAAGCCCGAGCTTTATGACAAGCGTATTGCCGGCAGCAGCAACGAGTCGGCCCTGACCGCCACGGTGACGGGCACGCCGCCGATCGGGTCTTACGTTTTCACCCCCGTCGGTACCGTCCAGAACGAGCAATGGTTGGCGTCCGGCGTGGAATCCGGCACGGCGGCGTTGGGCGGCGGCGCGATCACGTTCCGCTTCGGTGCCGATCTGGCTCGCAGCACGCCGCTCGACCAACTGCAAGGCGGGGCCGGCTTCGAGCGCGGGATCATTCGCATCACCGATCGCAGCGGTTCGTCGGCGGACATCGACCTCACCACCGTGCAGACGCTGGAGGACGTGTTGGCGGCCATCAACACCAATACCCGCATCAATGTGCGGGCGGAAGCGGTAGGCGATCACATTCGCCTGACGGATCGGACGGGGCTGAGCTTCGCCAATCTTCGCGTCCAGGAGATCGGCGGCGGTTCCGCGGCCGCCTCGCTGGGGCTGGCGGCAATCGACGTCGCCGCGTCTTCGGCCGACGGTGAATCCATCCTTTTCGTCAATGGAGACACCCAACTCTCGCAGCTCAACGACGGCATGGGCGTCGGTTTTCACTACTCCCTGCCGGAAATCTCATTCCAGTTGCGGGACGGCACGACGGGCACGATCGACTTCAACGCCTTGATCCCGGGCGGGAGCAGCCATCGAGAGGAAAGCACCCTGGAAGACGTCCTAGCGACGATCAATCAAGCGGCGCCCGACAAGCTCCGGGGTGAGATCTCCGCCGACGGCAAACGCCTGGTCGTAACCGATCTCACGTCCGGCACGGGGCAGTTTCAACTCACCTCCCTCTACGGCACCTCGACCTTGCAGGACTTGGGGCTTGATACCGCGGCGTCGAACGGCGTCATGACGGGACGCGGCTTGGTCGGCGGCTTGCAAACGGTCCTCCTCTCCAGCCTGAACGGCGGCCGGGGCTGGGGAACCCTGGGGTCCATTACGATCACGGACCGCGCGGGGGCCGCAGCGGTCGTCGATCTC
>JAAZNR010000085.1 GCA_012798155.1 Thermogutta sp.
CATCTGCGGCAGCGACGTCCACGGCATGGACGGGAGCACGGGCCGACGCATTCCGCCCGTCATCATGGGGCACGAGGCGGCGGGGATCGTGGAGCGGATGGGATCGCGGGTGACCGGATTGGCGCCCGGCGATCGCGTGACGTTCGATTCCACGATCTACTGCGGTCGCTGCCGGTTCTGTCTGCGGGGTCGGGTCAACCTCTGTGAGAATCGTCGCGTGCTAGGGGTCTCATGCGGCGAGTATCGACGACATGGGGCATTCGCCGAGTTGGTGACGGTGCCGGGGCACATCGTCTATCGCATCCCCGATCCCGTCACGTTCGAGCAGGCGGCCCTGATCGAACCGCTGAGTGTGGCGGTTCACGCCGTGGATCGCGTGCGGCCTCGGCTCGGCGATCCGGCGGTGGTCGTCGGCGGCGGCGTGATCGGCCAACTCGTCGCCCAGGCGGCTCGCGCGGCCGGTTGCCGGGCCGTCGCGGTGGTAGAACCCGATGAGTACCGCCGCGAGCTGGCACGCCGGTTGGGGGCCGCGGCGGTCCTATCCCCCGCGGAAGCCTCCCCGCAACGTCTGGACGAACTTCTCGGCGTCTCCCTTGCCGAGGTCGTCTTCGACGCCGTCGGAACGGCCGAATCGCTCGCCCTTTCGCTCAGCTTGTTGGAAAAGGGAGGGACGTGCGGCTTGGTGGGCAACCTTGCCCCGCAGGTGCCCTTACCGTTGCAAGCCGCCGTGACGCGCGAGTATTCCCTCTTGGGCTGCTGCGCATCGCAAGCCGACTACCCACGCTGTCTGAACCTGTTGGCGGGGGGCGAAATCCGCGTGGACCCGCTCATCAGCCGCACGGCCCCGCTCGAGGAAGGGCCGAGGTGGTTCGACGTCCTATACCATCGCCGCGAGCCGCTGATGAAGGTCCTGCTGGCTCCGTGATCGTTACGAAAAGGCACGCGAGTACGGCTCAATGCGTGACGGCGTAAACGATGGCGTTGGCGCCGATTTGAAGGGCTGCCTCGTCTTTCAGGCCGTAGGAATAGGCGTGCGGGAATTGCTCCCAGCCGTTGCCGAGGTCGAAGCGACTGTAGATCACGGCCAAGCGACCGTCGATGGTGATGCCCTCCAATTCGGGGGTTTCGAGCGAGCCGAAATCCTCACGGACCCGCGGCGTGTATTCCACGCGCTGGATGTCGAACAAATTGTGATAAAGGGGGTGGTCGAGCGGGATGCGTTCCAAACGGGTGTCCGGGAAGACCTTGGCGATCTCGCGGCGGAAACCGAGATCGAAGGAGACGCGACCGCAGCAGGCATCGGCCAACAACAGTCCGCCCGCCTTGAGATAACGCCCGAGCATCGCGACCTCTTCGTCGCTCCACACGAATTCCCGGTGGCCCGTGATGTACAGCATGGGATAGGTCGCTACCCGCGGGTCGTTCAAGCGGACATTCTGCCGCTTGAACTTGACCTCCAGCGTGGAGTTGTCTCGCGCGAACTTGAGCAGATTGTGCACGGCGGACGGGTCGGGGTCCCAATCCCCGTCGTGCATGATCTGGGCGAAGACGAAATCGTCGCGCGAGGGGGCGTCGGCCTCGTAATACACCTTGGTGGTGCTGAGGAATCTCCCCAACTGATAGGAACCCAGGATATAGGTGATGAGGTTCGCGCCGACCTGCCGCGCCAGGTCGATGACGAGCCGCAGTCCCCGCGGGTGGTCGTGACCGTCCCAGCCGCAGCTCATGTCCGTGGGCGAGAAAATCACGCCGCTGCGGCAACCGAAGTCGATGGCCTCCAGGCAAGGAGTGTCATCGTATTGCGAACCGTCGGCCTTTTGGTAGGTGAAGGCACCGAGCCGGTAATACGACGAAAACAGCGGCTCTTCCGGGAGCATCTTGCGGAGCGGCCGGCCGGGGAAGATCAGCTCCGTCTCGCGGCGGAACGCCTGGGCGAAGTCGTCCCAGCCGCAGCAGGCGTCGCCGATGATCGTCCCGCCGTCCATGACGTAGCGTGCCAGTTTCGCCCGAACGTCATCCGTCAACTGGAAGGAATTGTGGCCGGAGAATAGCAAGGCCGGCAATTCCCGCGGATCGTACGAGAAGTGGGCGAAGTCGGTCTCCATGGCCCGATAATGGATGCCCAGCTTTTCGTTGGTCCATTCCAGCAGCGTGGTCACGTCGGCGGGATCGGTCATCCAGTCGCGGTACATGACGCGCCGACCCTCGCGGGTGACCCAGCGAACGGAGCCAAGGGCCATTTTGCCGACCAAGGCCGGCGGGCTGGGGGGACGCTTTTTCTCCGACCGCCGCAGGGGCGTGACCGGCAGCGGCAAAGGCGCGAAGGATTCGCCGCCCGTCCGGTGTTGCGGAGCGGCTTTGGGGGGAGGGCCGCAATCGATGGGGCCGGAGTTCTCCTCGCCGAACAGCAGAGCGGGAACGCCGATTCCTCCCGCCTGACCCACCGCCCAACTGACTCCCATGGTTTCCAAAAACCGGCGGCGCGAATGCTTGCGGTCTTGTGCTTCGAACATGGCATCACCTCTTCTTCTTGTTGCGGTTCCGAATCGGTATTTGGACGCCCCGTTTTATCGCCTGCCGGCGGTGACTTCCGCCTCGATCGCCGGCAGCGGCGGTACGGAGGAGGCATCACCTACCAACAGCCTGAGATGCTCATTAAAGACGTTTTCACCCACAATTTCATTGTAAAGGACGATCTCGTCGATTGTGCCGGGAAAAGCGTAGGCGTGGGCGCCGGCCGAGTCGAAGCCCTTGCCAATCGCCAGTCGGCCGGGTGCCATCCCGCCCACGGCTTGCCCCCGGCGAAGGACTTGCCGCAATCGCCTTTCTCCAAGACTGAGGTCTGCCAGCCAAGTGTCTACCATCACGCGTCCGTCGCACTCCTCGAAGGCGGCGGCCGCGTAATACCAATGCCCCGGCTCCAGTCGGCCCTCGGTGACCAACCAATTTTCGCGAGCATCGAAGAGATGCATCAGCGTGCCGTCACCGGCCGCCGCTAGGAAGAAGCTTGCGCGATCGCGATCCTGGCGCGTGGCCAGCAAGCTCCCCACGGCGTCGCCGCGGCCGCGATCAGGAAAGCCGTCGTATCGGAAGACGGTCTCAAGGGACAAAAGGCCGGGCGGCGTGAAGACGGCCTCCGTCTGGAGAGCCGCCCCGGCCGTGTTATCGTTCCCACGTTGGATTCGGACGGCCTGGGAGCCGATGCCCCAACCCGGCTCGATGCTGAGAGCGGCAAGGTCGCCGCCTCCTTTGAGTATGGTTCGCAGCAGCGGCTCGCCCGTGATGCGCTCGCGGAACCGGCCGTCCGGAGATTCGAAGGAAAAGACCCGCAGCACGTGTTCGGCCCGAAGAGCGGCGAGTTGCAACACGCCGGAGCTTCCGGGCCGCGGCAATTCCCGGATGAATCGTCCCGCGGCGAAGGCGATCGGTCGCCGGCCTCCCTCCGCGTCCAACCGCACGGCCTGGCCAGGGCGAAGCAGATTCCCCGGAGGGGCCATATCGCGACCGAACCCGGGGGCTGGGGCTTGCGATCTCGCCTCGGGCTTGGCGTGGTCCGCGGCGCCGTCGTTGGACCGGCGGAACTCCACCGCGCCCTCCAAGACGTGTATTTCCGCTCCCGTTTCGTCCACCGCCAGGGCGAACGCGGTGCCGCGATCGATGAAGCAGCCGAAAGGCGTCTCGACGCTGAACCCCTCCCCCGGCGCAGCGATTTGGAAAACGGCTCGGCCTTTTTCCAGCCGCACCCGATTGGGGGATTCCAAGACGGCCGCGGCGGGGCCTTCCAAGATCCACGTATTGCCGTTGGGCAGGCCCCATGCGGCGACACCTCGATCGATACGCTTGGTCTCTCCGCAAACCCAATCCGACAAGGCGGTCGGAGCGCCGGCCGAGTCGGTCGCGGAGAACGAGCCTAATAGTCGGGCGGCCTCCTTGGCGGGTACGGACGCCCGGCGGGGCGATACCCACCATAGCACGGCGAGGACGAGCGCTGCCGCCAGACCCGCGATCGTGCCCATCCATTGCAGGGCAGCCCTGGAAGTGGAACGAACCACCGGTGGAGAAGGCTGAGCAAGAGGGGCCGGCTTTTCCGCTGGGACGGCCGCAGATCGCGGCCCCGCCGTTCCCAGGCTTGACCAGTGCAATTCGCCGACCAGAATCAGATAGCGGCTCAGGAACGCGAGGGCCTCCGGATCACGGGCCAGGTGGTCGAGACGCTGGGAGTCCTGGGCCGTCCATTCGCCGTCGCACAAGGCGGCGGCGAGTCGCCCTAGCTCTTCGTGCTTCGATGCTTGGGAAGCCGGCCTAGTCAAGACTCGATTC
>JAAZNR010000699.1 GCA_012798155.1 Thermogutta sp.
CGGAAAGACCGCGCGACCGTCCGGGAGAGTTCGACGGCACTCGCGCACCAGACCGCGGGCCTGGTCTTCCAACCAAGACACCGCCGCCGGCACCCCTTCCGGAGCCGGCTGGGCCTGAGAAGGTCCGCCGGAGAAAACTGCGGAAAAACACACGCCCCCCATCGCCGTAAGGATTCGAAAATGTTTAGGACCCATCGGCCACCCACCATATGATTGCCGGAACCTTTCACGGGAGTCTTGCTCGTCTCCTGCCCGTTGGAACCCCACGGCAACGGGCTGAGAGGCATCCTACACAGGGGGATTTGGCATGTCAAGCATCCAAAGAGTATTTGTCAGCGACCAATAGAAATGTCCCCACTTTGAAACCATTAAAGTAGGCATTCACGGGCATAACAAATCGAAACGCCGGTTTTGCAGCAATCCCAAACCTCGAATACCGTGAACTACAAAGATGGAAACGCAGAGACGCAGAGAACGCGGAGTTGCGGCTACCGATTCCTCTCCCCCTGCGCCCTCCGCGTTTCAAAGACAGACCGGGCAGACGCCTGCGTGCAGCGGAAGAACTTGCCGCCGACATCAGCCGGTGGCGGAAGCGACGCAAGGACCCGTGACTGGGGGCTTCGCTACGCTACGACCCCAGCCACCCGGCCGGGTCCGCGTTTCAAAGACAGACCGGGCAGACGCCTGCGTGCAGCGGAAAAACTTGCCGCCGACATCAGCCGGTGGCGGAAGCGGTGAGAAGACGGGCGACAGGGGGCTTCGCTACGCTACGACCCCAGCCGCCCGGCCGGGTCCGCGTTTCAAGAACAGACCGCGTCGGGCCGTGAACGGCTACGATTCTCGTCAACGCCGGTCGGCGGCGGAAAGCCCATGCCGACGGCGGTCGCCTGTGGGGCCTACGGGGTTTCTTCGCCGTCGGCGTCTTTCGCCTTTGGGACGGAATCGTGAGATCGGCGGTCGTTTGGCGCAGTTTCCCCGGCCGGTGTGTCGCCGGCGACGGTTGGAGTCACGGGGTGCAGAAAGACCTCGTGGTGCGGAAAAGGAATTCGTATGCCTGCCTCGGCCAACTTTTGTGCAGTCTCCGCATGCAGCGAATTGGTGGCGAGGAGACGGTTCTCCAAAGTGGGGAGGTACGCGAACAACCTAAAGTTCAACGAACTCTCTCCGAATCCTTCAAACAGTACGGCCGGCGGAATATCCTTGGTCACATACTGGTTTTCTTCCGCAACTCGTGTGAGTATCTCGATGACTTGTTGAGGATTCGTGCCGTAGGCCACCCCGACCGCCACCTCCACGCGGTTTACCGCGTCCGAGAGCGTCCAATTGAGGATCCGGCCGGTAATCAAGTCCTTATTGGGGACGATCAATTCCTTGCGTTCAAAGTTGAGCAGGGTCGTGGCGCGAATCCGGATTCGCGATACGACGCCCGAGTATTCCCCCAGGGTCACCACGTCGCCCACCCGAATGGGTCGCTCGAACAGCAGAATCAGACCGGAAACGAAATTGGCGAAGATCTCCTGCAATCCAAATCCCAGCCCCACGCCTACCGCAGCCACCAGCCATTGAACCTGCGACCATCCGATGCCCAGCCGCGCGAAGGCCCAGACGATCGCCACGATCGTGACGAAATAGCCGACCAGCGTGTCGATGGCGTAGCGGAGTCCGGTGTCGCCGCGGATTTTCGGCGGCAAGGCGATCTCCATCAGGCCGGGGATATTCTTCGCAGCCACGAAGCCCGCCGCCAAGATCAAGCCCGCCAAGAGCAAATCCGCCAAGGTAATCGCGCGCAACACCCGCACATCCACCAGGCCGGCGGTGCCGTCGGCCGCGGTCTGGGTTTGCCGGACCACGCCGGCGATATGCCAGAGGGTAACTTGCCGCAAAATGCCGAGGGCGGGCAAGACGTCGCCCCAAATCCACCCCAAGATGACAATCGCTATGACGATTTGTGCGGTGGCAAAGAGCTTCTGAGTCTGCAAGCCGATCAGCGTCAGATTCGGCTCGGGTTCGGCGGGGATGCTCAAGGCTCCGCCCTCGGGGCTCTCTTGGGTCGCGGCGGCCGATACTGTTCGCCGCCAACGATCGAGAGCCAGTTTTCGCTTTCGGACCAGCGTCCAGCGGGAAAACAGGCCGCCCAGGACGGCGAGGACGATAGGGACGAAGAGGGTGTTCCGCAGCTTCTCCGCCAACTGCACGGCCGTGTAGTGATAGCCGGCCAGGGAAGCCGCCGCCAACGCCGCCAAGGACAGCACCGCAAAAGCGAAAAGCACACCGCGAAAACGATAAACCCAGAGCCTCGGACGTACCTCTCCCACCGCCCGCATCAACTTCCCGCGAGGGTGAAGCAGAAGTCCCATCATCACCGCATAGAGAACCAAGAGGGCCACGAACAGCAACCGTCCCGGCCCGTTCTGCCAACGATCGTCACCGGCAGCTTGGACGGCGCGCCAGAGGAAGACCAAGATCGTTCCCAAGGGCACGAACCAGCGCAGTCGCCGGTAAAGGCAGCGGGTGGCCGCCTCGGGGCAACCGAAATGGGCCTCGGCCAACCCGTGCCCGCGGCATAGATGCCGCATCCAATCGAAGAGGTAGTAGAACAGCCCGGCGTACCCCAAGCCGACCGCGGTCGGCCAGGCCGCAGCCGCGACGAAGGAGGGCGCGGCCAGCCGCCAAGCCGAGAACCACAGCGGCAATGCCGCCGGGAGTGGCAGCAGGCAGGTAATGACCAGAGCCTTCCAAGTGGGAAGAAAACCGCGGTAGGTGCTGCCGGCTGCCTGTTTTCCCGCCTCTTGCAACCTTGCCCGCAGAGGCCGGTAGGCCAGGAGCAGCAAAAGATAACCGCAAACCGCGGCGCCCCAAAGCCAAGGCCGGGCGACGGCATCCGCAAGCAATAGTCTCAACGAATCCCGAGCCGAGTCCGGCCCCAGCAACAACCGGAGCACTCCCAGCGTCAAACGGAGCTGTTCCCAAAAACGCTCCGTAATGGCCGGGGTGCTGCGAATCCACAAAATGTGCTCGTCGATGAAGGAGGTGTATTCCTCCGCCCGGCGGATGATGCTCCGCTGGACGTTATCCAGCTCGACGAGATCGTCCAGGTAGTCTTGGTACAAGCGCAACTGTTCTTCGATCAAACGATACTGCTCTCGCACCAACTCGTCGATCAAGGGCCACCACCGCAGCCGCAGATCGTAATCGGCGTCGGCCGGTATTCTGCTCCGCCACTCCTCGATGGTCTGTTCCAGCGGCGGCAGGGCGGCGTGATTCTCGCTCAATTCAATCGTCATCCACTGGATTCTGCGGATTTCCTCCTGGCGGTCGGCGATCTGTTTGCGCAATGCCCTGACGTCGGGGAGCGAGGCCTTTTGGGCCTGCAACCAGACGCCCAACGCGCCCGTCAGCCCGACCTGCGCCATACGCTCCTTGGCCGTGTCGAACCGGCGGCGAATATCGTCCAAGGTAGCGCGGGCGGCGCTCAGCTCTTGCTCCGTCTTTGCCACGCGAGCGACCATGTCCCGCACATCGCTCGCCAACTCCCGGTTCTTCAGCGCCGGGGCGCTCAATTGCGGCGGCAACCCCGACAGGCGGTCTTCGCTCTTGTTCAACGCCTCTTCCGCGACTTCCTTGCGCCGCTTGGCCAGCTCTTCCTTGAGGCGTTGCACCCACTCTTCCGCGGCGTTGAACTTTTGGGTCGTGACGCGCCTCTGTAGCGGCAACAAGACCTCGTCGGCCCGATCGTAGAACAGCACTTCCTTTTGCCGGGCTTCGATCTCCGCGGTAGCGGCCTCGATTTGAGCCTGGCGGAGCCGGCCTTGGGCTTGGGTCAGCGCAGCGGGGCTGTCCGCGGCGGGCGGCTGGGCCAATTGCTCCCGCGCCGCTTGCAGCTTTTTCTGGGCGGATTCGATCAAGCCCGGCGTGTCGCGCTTCACGGCCGCGCGCCGAGGTCCTTCCGTCTCCACGGCTTCGCGCGCGGCGCGGGCCTCCGCCAGGGCCGCCTCCGCCGTTTGCAGGAGCGCTTCCAACTCGGCGGGCGATGCCTCCGCCGGAATGCCGGGCGCCGCCGCACCGGCCGCCGCCAACTCCGCCTCCCAACGCTCGACCTCGCGCGGAAGCTGATCGAGTTTCGCTTGAAAGGCCGCCGCTTGGGCGCGAAACTCCGCCGCCGCCTCCAATTCCTTCAGCGCCTGCCGGAGGGCCTCCTCCGCCTGCAAGCGGGCCGTCTCCGGCAACGACGTATCCGCACGCACCGCTTCCAGAAGGGAATTCACGCTTTCCGCGGTGAGGGCGGTCGGCGCCGCCGGCTCGGCGGTCCCGGCCGGTACCCCGGCAGGCATGGGTAACGCGGGCAGCGGAAGGAGGGCCGGTTCCGCCGGATCGTTCGGCCCTTTCGCCGTCTCCGCGGAACTCGGCAACGACTGCGCCGGGGTCGCCGGTTCGGCAAGGGCCGAGCGCCGGCCGACCGGTTCCATCAGCGTCGCCGACCCAAGGATCCACACCCAAACCGCGGCCCG
>JAAZNR010000086.1 GCA_012798155.1 Thermogutta sp.
ACGATGCCCAGCTCGGATTGGGTAAAGATGCCGTCCAACCACGGCCCCACGCCGTACGGGAAGACGTAGGTGGCGGAGGCGTTGGGAAAGCCGCCGAAGCCCGTGTGAATGAGCGTGCCGTCGCGCAACACGACCTCCATGCCGGAGACGTTGAGGATGCGGTTGCCGTAGGGCGTGTGGCCGAAGCCGCGCTGCAGGACGTTTCCCACCAGGCTGGCCTCGGGTCCGGCGCCGGTCGCGTCCAGGATGTACGGCAGGCGGCGTTCGCGGAGGTAGTCGGCCAATTGCTTTTGGGAGACCCCCGGCTCGACGACGGCGTAGCCCAACTCGGCGTTGACCTCGACGATACGGTTCATCCGCCGCAGATCGAGGATCACCATGCCGTCGCGGGGCGGCATGGCGGCACCGTATCCCCAGTTCTGCCCCCGGCTGATGGCGTGCAGATCGACGCCGGTTTCGTGAGCCGTGGCCGCCACGCGGCGGACCTGCTCCCGCGAGTCGGGCAGTACCACGGCGGCCGGTCGATGCCGGTATTTGGGCGGAAGCGTCGAGCGGCAATAGGCGTCGAGCGTGGCGGAATCGCTGCGGACGAATTCTTCCCCGACGATGTTCCGCCAACTCTGCAAGGCCGATTGCAGTCCCGTACGCGCCGATGACTGCACGGTAAACTCCTCCAGATCGCCGGCCATGGGTCTCTCCCCAATTGGAACGCAGGATACATCATTATACGGTCGCGAGCCGTGCACGGCGGCTCGCGGCGACCGCACCGTTCCCTTATAAACCTAGCTCACGACGTCGCAGGGGGCGGCATCTCGCCCGGCGTCGCCAAGGGAGCGAGCCGCGAAGAATGCCTCACGCGACGAGGATTGCGCCCGGCTCGGCCTTGGAATCCGACTCGAAGGGGCCCAACGACGGCAGCGGGTAGCTCTCCGTATCGACGCACTCCTCAAAGAGACGGTACTCCGAGTCGCTCAATCGAGGCACGCACAGGTCTTCCGGGCGATAGGGGGAATCGAGCAGAAAACGATACAGCTTGGCGGGCAACCGCTGCATATTGTGCAGATCGAGGTACAGCGCCACGGCCGGGTGGTCCTTGACGCTGGGATATTCCCGCAACTCGCCGAACACCCGAAACGCCAACATCCTTTGATAGAACTTGGCATGCCGCGGATGGACCGCGATGACCAGCTCGTCGTACCGTCTCCCAATGGCGAACACGGTCATCAGGCGGCACAAGTGGATGAAGACCTCCATGCCGCATCCCACTTGGGCTGGATCGGCGGCCAGGCACGAGACCTCGGCCATCCGCTTGCCATCCCCCCGCCGCCGGGCGATTTCCGGGCCGTAGACCGTCTCCAAGGGCAGGCCGAGTTCCCCGTCGCCCACCAAGCTCATCGTCGAGATCACGCGACCGCAATCGCACTCCCCCACGAAAATCGTCGTGGTCGGCAGCACGTGATAGGGGGTGGCTCGGACGCCGTGCGAGTTCGGCTCGATCAATCCCGCACGCACATAGGCGTCGTGCACGAGTCGCAGGGCGGCCAGACGCTCCTCAAGAGTCGCGGCTAATCGATATCGCGTCATAAGGCTTCCGCTCGAAAAGGTGCCGTTTGGAAAAGCAAAGGGCCTTCCCCCGGCAAAGGAACCACACTGTGCCAATCGGCCAACGCGGATAAGCCCCAAGAGAGATTTCCCAAATAATCCGGGCCGCCGAAACGGCAATCCTGGGGGAATCCCTCCACCCGGCCCTGACCCGATGAGACAGCGCTCGGATAAGCACGCCGGCGCGCATGTCCGCCGACGAGAACTCCTTCTCAATCGGGCCGCAATTGGGCCGACTACGACGAAAAGCTGTTACAGTAAAAGCGTAGCTTGAAAATGTGGTTTGTCAAAAGGAGATGGGCAAGCCAAGCGTTCAGCGTACTCTGACGGGATAATATAAACTATCCCCCTCGTATGGCGCATACGCCTTCGGGTAATGGCGTAAATAGCGTAAGCTGGGCCGGCATCATCCCTCGGCGTGGTTGCGTCTCGTGGGCATTGCGTTCGCGCGAGGGTGCCGCTGCCGGCTTGTCCGGCAGTGCCGGGTGGCTGATCCCATCATCGGCTGCTTCCACCACCAGCTTACGCTGGTGGCTCGGGTTTCCGTGCGATTCCACCGCCGGCCTGCGCCGGCGGCGCCACGGGGTTCAAAAACGGAACTCGCCGCCCGCGAACGCCCCGTGCAAGACCAAGTCCGCGTTGTCGTCGATGGTCAGGATCGCATCCTGGATGTCCACGACGTGGGGCGGGAATTGGTGATCCGCCA
>JAAZNR010000700.1 GCA_012798155.1 Thermogutta sp.
ATCCCGACACCTTGGCCGACTGGCTCAAGCCGTATTGCTCTCAACTGACCTTCGGCGAATTGACCGTCCACCATGGAATGATGAAGCGGACCGCCTACGTCTCGGTCTTCGCGGAACGCAAGGGATGAAACCGCGGAATCGGGGCCGGCGGATCACAACTTCAGCCCCCGCAGCGGCCCGCGGAGCCCCTCCTTGGCCAACCGCTTGGCCTGGGGCGAGTTGGGAGTGACGGCGATCCGCCCGTCCGGGGCGATCCAATAATAGCCTCCTTGCTTTGTAAGATTCTGGAGAGCCTTCGCGTTTTTATCGAGCCAGTCCCGAAGCCAGTTGAGCTTTTTCAAGACTTCATCCACATGAGTGGACGAGGCGGGATGAATCTCGATCCACAGGGCGACCTCCTTCCCCTTTGGGGGACGAAAGCCGATGCCGTAATCCCATCGCGGCGAATCGGGAAAAGCCTTCTGCGTTGCGCCATCGAGGTCAACGCTTCCCGTCAGCCGTCGAGGGTCATTGCACGACACACATCCGCTATGAGAACCCAGGGCGGCAAGGCCCCTTTGGTAAAGAGAGCGAAGCAGCGGGCAAGCTCGAACGGCTTGTTCGAAGGTCATGGAAGGTGCTCCGGGGACCTCTTACGATCACAGGCTCACGACTTGAGCAACGACCTCATTGACCTTGCCGCTGAATTCCGTCAGGCCTCCCCAATCCGCCATGCCCTGCTTATTCGGATCCTCCCTATCGGCGCCCGGGTCCAACTCCGAAATATCGTGCACCGTGCCGTCCGGAGAGAAGTAGTAAACGCGAGTTTCCTTGGCCAAGGCGGCCTCCGCAACCTCCTTCATCGGCTGGGTCTTCTTTACGTCGAAGAGATCGAGCAGGCGGGTTGGTTCAGCCTTGTTCTCCTTGAGTATGTTCATTGCCCAAACCAAATCCAGGATGTGCGGCGAATGGGTGGACAGGCAAACGCGGTAACCGCGCTCCAAGAGTTCCAACACGATCAAGAGGACCGTCGAAATCGCATTGGGGTGTAACGCCATTTCCGGTTCTTCGATAATCACCCCTCGCAGGCTTCCGCGTCTGGAAGTCTTGGAAGGCGGCAGCAGCCAATAAAGTCCCATCAAAAGCGGCACGAATTCTCGTTGGCCGGCCGACCAGGCCATAAAGGGAACGACCGCGTCGCGAGCTTCGTCTTTCAAGACCAAGCGTTTCTGCACGCCCAAACGATCCACCTCCAAGCGGAAGCCCGCAAAGACGTGCCGCGAAAGGAGATCGCGCAATTCGCTCTTGAGTCGATTCGGTTTGGGGAACAGATTGGGTGCCCGGCTGAACTCCTGCTCCATCAGCAGGCGAAACGTTTCGCTAAAATCTCGTATCGAGAAGGGGTCTTCGGCGGCGAAGGCTTGGAAGGGCCGCGGCCAGCCGTTGGCCAAAGAGAGGACTCGCTGGGCGGGAATGTAGAACACGCTCGCCTCGCGACTTCGGTGGCGGAGGGCGGCCCACCTGCTCATGAGGTCCTCCGGCTTCTTCTCTTGGTTGCTGGGGTCCTCTTCCTTCTCCTCTTGGTTCACAAACACGGCGCTGGGCGGATCTTTTTTGTGCCACACGCCACGCATCCCGCCTCCGAGATACACATCCAAAAATTCCGGCACGCCTCCGTGCCAGTCGATGCCGTGTTTCCGCAATTGATCGTGGATATAGCCGGTGTCCGCCGCCAACCTTAGGAATTGCAAAAAGATGCTCTTTCCGGTGGCCTGCGGACCGACCAAAACGGTCAAATCGCCCAAGCGGATATCCGCCTCGCGAATTTGCCCCACGTTCTCCAAACGTAGACGTTCAATTTCAATCGACATTACGAAGTCCTGGTCATTGGGCGAACGAGGGAAGTGTTCCAACTCCAATCGTTTCCTCAATCATGGATGGCTTTGTTGGGCTGAGCAAGCCCGCGAGTCCCTTCGACCCGAATGAGCGGAGCAAAACGGTTAACGCCCCCGAGGCCGTGCGGCCCCGGAGGCGTCCTTCACACAATTCCTAGTCCGAGCGCGGGCTACGCATAGCCCGAGCGCCGGCTACGCAATGCGATCGGGTTCCGAAAGCGGCCAAGCCGTCATGCCGCGCCCAACTACGGCAGTTGCGGCGGCTCCGTCATCGGGTACGTTCCCGACAATGCCTTCAGAAACTCCACGATGTCCTTCTGCTGCTCAGGCGTCAGTTTCGCCTCGCGGACGGTGTCGAACTCGACCGAGCGGTGCGGGTTGTCCTTGCCGCCGGCGGCCATCAGGGCCACGGCCTCCTCCAAGCCGGCGACGCTGCCGTCGTGGAAGTAAGGACCCGTATTCGCCACCTCACGCAGGCTGGGAACGCGGAAGGCGCCCATGTCGTAGTCCTCGCCGGTCACGGCCTTGCGTCCCTGGTCCGGCTTTTCCTTGTCCATGCCCACGCCCGCGTTGTAGTAGTCGTACGAGCTGAACAGCGGGGGCGTGTGGCAGTCCGCGCAGCCGGAGTTCTCGAACAGCTCCAAGCCGCGTTTTTGGGCATCGGTAAGGGCGTCCTCCTGTCCGGCCTTGAAGCGGTCGTAGGGCGAATCGCCGCTCAAAACCGTCCGTTCGAAGGCGGCCACGGCCTTGGCAAAACTCTCCGGCGTGACACCCGTCCCGAAGACCTTCTGGAACAGCTCGCGGTACTGCGGGACGGCGTCCAGATTCTGCATCATGCCTTCCATCGTATTACCCATTTCGATGGGATTAGCGACCGGTCCGAGGGCTTGATCCTCGAGCGTGGCCGCGCGGCCGTCCCAAAACTGCGCCGCCGCGTAGGCCGCGTTGATCACCGTGGGGGCGTTGCGATCGCCGATCTGATCGTGAATGCCCTTGCTGGTGGGGGTGTGCTCGGCCCAAGCCATCTGCGGGTCATGGCAGGTCGCGCACGAGAGCGTGCCGTCCTTGCTCACCCGCTTATCGAAGAAGAGCATCTTGCCCAGCTCGATCTTTTCCACGGTCATCGGGTTATCGGCGGGGATTTCCAGCGGCGGCAAACCCAACGGAATCTTCAGCTCGTAGGGCGTTCCGGCGGGGGGCGTCTGGGCGGCCGACGATTCGGCGGGAGACGCCTCGGCGGCCGATTGAGCATTTCCGGCAGGTGCTTCCGCGGCGGGCGGAGTCATTTCGGGCTGCGCGGCCGGTTCCGCCGCGGGTTGAGCCTCGGCGGCAGGCCCCGGCTTTTGTTGCTCGGCCGGTGCCGGTTCCGCGGGCGGAGCCGCCTCGCTCTCAACGGCCGGCGTCGCGCTCTCCGCGACCGGTTCGGCGGGCATTTCGGACTCGCTTTGCGTCGCCGTCGCCGCTGCTCCGTCATCGCTGCCCGTCGTGCTCGCCGGGGCTTCTTCGTCGGCGGGCGGTGTCGGGCAACCCGTCGCAAACAGGATCAAGCCGCCCCCGATCAGAACCACTCCCAAGACATCGTGCCAGTGCGTCTTCATCTCGCGACCTCCTTCGTAAGGGTCCCTCGGGCTTTCCTCGCAAAGGCAAGCCGCCACTCACCCCGCAGCGGCCGGCCCCCGTCCTTTTGCTACATAGGACAGCCCAAAACTACGTATAGTGTAGCGGTTCCCGATCGCGTCGCAAGCTACCTCCGAAAGTTTGGAGCCGCTTGCGTCCTATCCCATCGTCCCAATGCAATTGCCGGAACTGCAAATGGAAATGCCGAATGTAAATGCCGGCACATGCGAAGGCGCGGAAGTAACCGTTCACGGGCACTATTCCCAGTCTTACGGGGAAGCCCGCAAAAATGGGACCGTCACCTGGGACGTGAATGGGTCGGGTACAGACGTGAATGGGTCGGGTACAAATGGGTCGGATACATTTTTCGGCTCGCCACGGTGCGAAGAGGGGTGACTGGGGGCTTCGCTACGCTGCGACCCCAGCCACCCGGCCAAGGGCGTCAGACGATTTGTCCCAGCCACCCGGCCAAGGGCGTCAGACGATTTGTCCCGGCCACCCGGCCGAGGGCGTCACACGATTTGCCCCAGAAACCCGGCCAAGGGCGTGGGACTGGCGGATTCGCCCCGGCCGGCCGTTGACGCTGATCTCAGCCAGGACAGAGCGTGCCCCTCCATGGCGCTACGCTTTCAACCGCGCCGCCAATTCTTTTTCTTTCTCCGCGCCCTCTGCGCCCTCCGCGTTTCAAAGACAGCCTCTGCACCTTGGCGCTTCCGAATCTCCGCCTGCCGCGCCGGGTCTTCTGTCAAAGGGCGGCCGCGACGGAGCGCGTCCCTCCCGGGGCGGCGCGACGCCGGGAGTCCCCCCGGAAACGCCGAGAGTCGGCGGAATCGCGGCGGCTCAGCGAACGAAATCCGCCTCTTGTTCTAGGTCGATCTCGTAACGATCGAGGCGGGGGGATACGGCGACGAGACGACCCGCCGGAATCGGTTCCCAATTCATGCCGCCGACGGTCTCGGAGCCGACGAACACCGCGCGAACCTCCGCGAGGTCCATGCTTTCCAGCCGGATGGGCGAGCCCCAGGCACTCCAGGGACGACCGGACTTTCCCGGATTCCACTCGGCGGCGTAGAGCGGCTGCCCGGTTCGGTAGGCGAAAATCCATCGCCCGTTGGAGAGCACGAACTGCATGGATTCCGACGAGATGGAGCGCAGCGCGTCGCGAATGCTGTCGACGATGTCGCGGGTCTTCTTGATGTTCTGAAGAATCCAGTGGAAAAGGACTTCGGAATCCGTACCGCCCATCAGGGACGTATGATGGGCCTGTTCCAGTAGGCCCGCCAGAGCTTCCCGGTTCACCGTGCCGCAATGCGCGAACATCCAATTGCGGTAGTGAAAGGGGTGCGAGTTTTCCGGGCGGGGGGCGGCATTTTCCTCACGGACATGGGCGATCAAGACGCGTGAATGGCAGGTGTGCGCCGGCGGTTCCGAGTCTTTCGCCTGCTGATCCGGCGTGGGATATTTGAACACGGCGGGACGCGACCCGTCATACCAGCCGATCCCCCAGCCCGAGGCCCCCGCGGAATGGGGCAAACCCTCCCCGCTCGCCGCCGGCTCCGCCCGCAAATGAACGTGGATCGGTTTTTGGGCAACCAGTCCTAACAAACGAGCCATTCGCTTTGAACCTTTCGCCGGCCAAAAAACACTGCCCTCCTCCGCATCCCGCGTCTTCTCACGATCGGTCGGAGTCGGATGCAACCAAACCCTGGACCCTTGCGTCCCATTTTCTCCAACCGCGAAAACGTGGCCCGTTTGATGCGGCCGGCATGCGAAGCGCCCTTCCTATCCCTTAAGTATTGCCTTTTGGGCAAATAATTTCAAACGTATGGTCGTTGGCGTGTGCTAGCTCTGTCGAGGGGACTCCCCGGCATTCGCCCTCGTTGTTACGCACGAATTAAAGGCCCGCCTCCGTCTCAGAGCCGAAGAGTTCCCAGCAGGTAGCGAAGTCATGCATTCGTTGCAGTCCGATCCAGAGCGTCTGCGGCTGGGGGCTGCGCTCCGCTGCGACCCCAGCCACCCGGCTATTTTTCCCGGCCACCCGGCCGCAATTCGCCAATGGCAACTCCAAGATGTGGGTAACAACGGCGGCATTCGCCCGAGGCCGGCGGGTCCATTACGGGTGGCAAAACGGCCTCAGGCCATGGAAAGCGGTTGCGTTCGGCCATCCGGGTGGTTACACTTTCCGCTGGTCCTTCCCACTCCGCTGCGAGCGATCCATGAGCAGTGGAGCCGTGAATGAGCCGGGTATTCGTCACCAAGAAACCGCTATCCGAGGGAGGCGTCTCCGATGTCCCGTAAATCCGCCGCGTCAACCCCGTCCGCAAGATTTTCCCGCCGCGATTGCCTGAAGCTTTCCGCTGCCGCCGGAATTCCGTTGATCCTGCCCCGCGCCGTCCTCGGCGGTACCGGCGAGGTCGCCCCGTCGGAGCGGATCACGTTGGGTTTCATCGGGATGGGCAAGCAGAACCAGCACCATCTCGCCCGCTTCCTGGGCATGGATCGAGTGCGGATTCTCGCCGTCTGCGACGTGGACACCACACGCCGCGAGGATGCCAAACGCCGCGTGGATGAGAAGTATCAGAGTCAGGACTGTGCCGGTTTCAACGATTATCGCGATGTCATCGCCCGGGACGACATCGACGCCGTGGTGATCGCCACGCCCGACCACTGGCACACGCACCCCATCGTGGACGCTTGCAAGGCCAAGAAGGACATCTATTGCGAAAAACCGCTGACCCTCACGATCGCCGAGGCCAAGCTGTGCATCGATGCCGTGAACAAGTACGGCGTCATCTTTCAGACCGGCAGCCAGCAGCGGTCCGGCCGGGAGTTCCGCGTGGCCTGCGAGGCGGTGCGGAACGGGCGGATCGGCAAGGTGCAACGGGTCTACGCCTCGGTCGGCGGCCCCAGCAAGTGGTGCGACCTGCCCGAGGAACCGATGGAGCCGGGCTTGGATTGGGGACTCTGGCTGGGGCAGGCGCCCGAGCGGCCGTACAACTCCGTCCTCAGCCCCCGCGGCGTGCATAACCACTTTCCGGCCTGGCGGAGCTATCGGGAATACTCGGGCGGCGGGATGACGGACTGGGGGGCCCATCACTTCGACATCGCCCAATGGGGGCTGGGCATGGACGGCTCCGGCCCCGTGCAGATCATCCCGCCGGAAAATCCCGCTTCCGGACGCGGCGTCCGCTATGTCTACGAAAACGGCGTGGAACTGATCCACGACGGCTACGACGGACGCGGCGGAGTCAACTTCGTGGGCAGCGACGGCGTGGTTTACGTCGATCGCGGAAAACTGCAAAGTTGGCCCGACGAAATCGTCAAAGAGCCGCTCGGCGACGACGAAAAGGTCCGCCTGTACCAGTCCTCCGATCATCATCAAGATTGGATCGCCGGGATACTCGAGCGCAAGCAGCCCATTTGCCCGGTGGAGGTCGGGGCCGGGTCGGTAACGGTTTGCCATCTGGGCAACCTGGCCTACTGGACGGGCGAGACCCTCCGCTGGGATCCCCGGAATTGGAAATTCGTGGAGCCGGCCGGCGCGAACGACTGGTTGGACGGCATCCGGCAAAGCCCGCGCCGCGATCCCTGGCAGCTTCCCACCGTATAGCAGGCTCCC
>JAAZNR010000701.1 GCA_012798155.1 Thermogutta sp.
CTGGTGATCGAAATAGGTGTCGAACGCGCCCCCTCGAATGCTCTTCATCGGGCCGGGCAGGACGATACGGGCGTCGTCTTCTTCCCACGGTTGGTAGTCGCTGTGCGTCCACTCCCAAACATTGCCGATCAACTGGTAGATCCCGTTGACGGCCGCGCCGCCGGGGCAGTCGGTTACGGGCACCGTGCCGGACCGCTGCGACCCCCACAACACGGCGCGGGAGTAATCCATGGCATCGCCCCAGGGAAAACGGCGTTGCATGCGGGTGCCGTCGGGCAGGGAGACGGGCCAGGCCGCGGCTCTCATCCACTCGGCGTCGGTGGGCAGGCGTTTTCCCAGCCAGCGGGCGAAGGCCCGCGCCTCGTACCAGTTGACGCCCGTCACCGGGTGATCCTCCATACCGGGCGGATAGGAGCCGTTTTCCCAGTACCTCGGGCCTGGACGGCCCGACCGATCCACGAAGTCCAAAACGGCCGGCAGGATGGCGGCGTCCCACAGCGATGCCTGTTCGTACCCGCCCGCTGCCACGAAGGCCGCGAATTGGGCGTTGGTGACGGGATACCGATCCAGGAAATATCTTCGCACGCGGGCGATCCGTTCTCGGGTGGGCGACTCGTCGTTCGCCGGCTCCGGATTCTCCCTCCCGGCCGCCTGGTCCCCGGCGGCGTCCTTTTCTTCCCAGTCGGCCGGCGCTCGCGAGAGGGAGACTTCGCCGTCCGGCACCAAGGCCATGGTTTGTTCCCACTGGGCGAAGGCCGTCTCGAATACCTCGCGACTGATCGTTCCGGCCACCTGAGGCCTGAGGATCAAGGCGAAACGCCCTTGATCCAGCAATTGCCGGGCCAACGAATCGGGATCGTCGGATGCCTCCGCCGATGCATGCGCCGCTTTTCCGGGATGCCGCGGCCGGAAGGGCTTGGGAGCGATATCTTGCCGCTTGCGCCGCCAAAGCCCGTATCCCATCGCCATCACCGCATTGCCCAGCCGAGCCGGCACCTCCCACAATAGCCCTAGCGCGAATGCGGAGGGGCCGACAAGCACGTTCCCAAGACTCGCGCGTCGTTTCGCGAGGACGCCGCCCGCGGTGCCCGGAGTGGATGGAAAGCTCATGGCTCACGCGAATCCAAAAAGGGGGTGCGCATACGGTGTTCGATGGTCACCACGGCAACGCGGCTGTCCAGTCGGCGGTTCGGCGCCCTGCCGCGGGGACGACCGGTGCGAGGCCAAGGCCTGTTCCGCCGATAACAAGTTGCCTTGCGTCGTCATTCGCGGTCCGAACGACGCCTCCTGGAAAAGTCACGTTGCAATAACTCGAACTGTTGGGAAACGGAATCCAAGGCGGCGTCTTCCGTGCCGGTCCTGTTCAAGGGTTCGACATCTTCGTAACCCACCACTCGGGGCTGAACACCGTCGGGCCGAACGTCGCTTTGGTATCCCCCCGGAGTCTCCAGTTGATGGTCCAGCAAGACTTCCATCAATCTTCGCAGACGCTTCAGCTCGGCCCACCACGTCGCTCGCTCTTCGGCCATTTGGCGGCGTTGCTCGGCGAGCATCTCCAGTAGTTCCCCGGCCCGGTGGCGTACGAATTCCAGCTCCGTCTCCAGATTGGTTCGCTCTTGTTCGGCGGTCGTCAACTGCGTTTGCAGATTTCGGACTTCTTCCTCCAGCGCGGCGGTCCGTTCCTGCGCCGAGACCGCCGCCGAATCGCCGAGGGCTTGGATACGCCCCTCCAGCCGGGCGATTGCGTCCTGCAAAAGGCCGCGAATCTCCGCCGGTGTCGCGTCGGAATCGGGACGCGAATCCAGTTTTTCGCGGAGGGCGGCCAGCGTCTCCGTCAATTCCGGCGGCAATGCGAGGGGGGACGGAGTCGCGGCGGCATCGAGCCAATCATGCCGCAGTTCATGGAGTCGCCCAAGCAACTCCGCGGAGAGGGATTCCTTGAAGTCCCCGGAGACGGAATCCAGCTTTTCGCGGAGGGCGGCCAATTGTTCTTGGAGCCGAAGCACGCCCTGAGTATCGGAGCCTTGGACCGACTCGCGTGCCTCCTGAAAACTCCTCGCCTTTTCCTCCCATTCCTTGCGAGCCGCCGCCAGGTCCGCTATTTGGCGGGCAAGGGCTTCCTCTTGGTGACGGATTTCCTCCCGGCGTTCCTCGACCCAGCGACGTTCCCTTTGGAGGGATTCGATCAAGGATTGTTGGTGGGCGGCTTCCTGTCGCCGGCGTGCGTTCTCGGCCTCCTCGGTTTCCCGCCATCGTTGCAGGGCGTCTTCGAGCCTTTCGAAAGTTTCCAATACGGCGGCGCTCAATTCATCCTCGCCGCCGAGGAGTTCATTCAGCCAGTGCTGAATGTCCGCGGCTTCGGATGTCATGAGGCTGGATTGCCCGCCCATGGGAGCACTCGCTCAGGCTCTGCGGCGATCGAGATGCCCGGCAGGCTCTCGCAGTCGCCGTAACGGTGACAAGGATTAGCAGAAGACGCAAACACTCTGCGGTGAAGAGCCTTCTTCGCGGCGTGCGGCGACAACGCAGCCGCTATTGCCGCTAAAAAACTCTACGTCGCGAATGCCGGGAACGCAAATCGCTTTGGGGTGACCCCGAAAGCTCGCGCTGGGGCGGTACCTTCACGAAATGTCCGCCCACTCCGTGCCCGGCACGGAGCAGGGCGTCCGGAAAAATCGTCTTGACCGGACGGGAACCGAGAGACGACGCTGAGTCCTCGGTCGCGGATTGTCCCCCTGCTGCCGCGCCACCGCCGCGACGGCGATGCGCGATGGGCTTCTCTCCGGGGGACGCCGGGTTACAATTCCCCATTGCGGGCAAGTTTGGGGGTAACCGTTCACGGGGACGGCGTTAATGCTGCCGAAGAAACCCGCGACAACGGGACTGCCTCCTTCGGGAGTGAATGGGCGGGATACGTTTTTCGGCTCGCAGCAGCCCGGGGACCGGTACACGGAATGAAAGGATGGAAACGCGGAGAACGGAGAGTCACGGCCGCCGATTCTTCCTCCGCGGCCTCTGCGCCCTCTGCGTTTCAAAAACAGCCTCTGCGCCTCCGCGTTCCGATGACAAACCGGGCAGACGCGTGAACGGCTACGTTTGGGGAAAGCACGCAACCGGTGCCGGGGCCGATCTCGGATTGGGGCGGCCGTCGGCAGGTCTTTCTTGCCGGTTGAAGCAGCGGAGCGGAAATGCAATTTGGGCAACGAATCAGGCGTGTGAAGTCGGCTTGGGTTCAGGGAGGGGAGAACGCCGGCCGGTTTGGAGGTGAGTTGCCGGGGCATCGATTCGCTTTTGAAATCGCGGGCGAGAATCACAAATTAGGGCACAGGTTATTACGGAGGTTTGTTTGATGGTCTCGAGACGGGTGGTGATTGTGGGCGGGGTTGCCGGCGGTGCGTCCTGTGCCGCGAGACTTCGCCGTTTGGACGAAGACGCGGAGATCTTCGTCTTTGAACGCGGCGGCTTCGTCTCGTTTGCGAATTGCGGCATGCCCTACTTTATCGGCGGGGTGATTACCCCTCAGCAACGGTTGCTTGTCGCCACGCCCGAACGGTTTCGAGACTACTTCAATATCGAAATCCGCGTGAACCACGAGGTGGAACGCATCGACCGA
>JAAZNR010000702.1 GCA_012798155.1 Thermogutta sp.
CACTCGGGCGATGTCGCCCGCGGCATCGAAGAACAGCAAAACCACGTCCGCCCGGCGGATGCTTTCTCGCACGCGGACCAGACCGTAGAACTCCACGTTTTCGCGGACGCTCTTCCGCCGCATCACGCCCGGCGTGTCGATCGCGATGAAGGTCCGACCGTCGATTTCAAAACGTACGTCCACGCTGTCGCGGGTGGTGCCGGGGATTTCGCTCACGATCATCCGCTCCTCCCGCGCCAGCGTATTGATGAACGTGCTCTTGCCCACGTTACGGCGCCCGACGATCGCCAGCTTCATGACTTCCGGTTCCGGCGTCTCCGCCGCCGACGGCGGCAGGAGCGCGCCGAGGGCCTCGAGGAGGTCCTCCCGTCCGCGGCGCTGCTCGGCGCTGACCGCGATGACGGGCCGGCCGAATCGCGTGAACTCGGCGGCCGCGGCGTCCCAAGAAGGGGCATCCGTCTTGTTCGCTACGCACAGAACGGGGCAGGGGGCCGATCGCAACCGTCGCGCCACTTCTTCATCCAAGGGGGTGATTCCCGCGCGAGTGTCGGTGACGAAGAGAATCACGTCCGCGCTCGCCATAGCCACGGCGATCTGGCGTTCCACGTGCCGGGCCAAATCGCCTTCGTCGACGATGCCGATCCCGCCGGTATCCACCAGTTCCACGTGCCGATCGCCGACGGTAATGCGTTCCGAGACGCGGTCCCGCGTGACGCCCGCCAAGGCGTCCACTACGGATACGCGTCTCCCCGCCAGCCAATTGAGGATGCTGGACTTGCCGACGTTGGGTCGTCCGACGATCACTACTCGAGGGAAATCCATCGTCGCGCTGCGTCCCCCTCATACGGCGAGGGCATTTCAAGGGAAAAAAGTCGATGACAGCCGAGAAGCCGGCCGATCCGGGACAATGTCTACGATGCAGGAACGGCGGCGGGGGGAAGGGTAGCGGGCCTATTCCTCCCTTCTCGCCCGCGGTATCCGATCTATTCCTTGCCCGCCCCGCTTCTCGGACGATACAGGTCCGTCGCGGTACCGAAATAGACCTCCGCCGCGAAGGCCAGGGTCTCCGAGAGCGTCGGGTGAGGATGGATGGTGTCGGCGATGTCGCGCAAGACGGCCCCCATCTCGATCGCCAGGACGCCCTCGCTGATCAGATCGCCCGCGTTCGGGCCCACGATGCCGCACCCCAGGACCCTTTCAGTTCGCGGATCCACCAGCCATTTGGTAAGCCCTTCCGTGCGGCCCACCGCCTGGGCCCGCCCGCTAGCGACCCAGGGAAACGCCGCCGTCTCGTACGGTATGCCCGTGGCTTGCGCCTGCGTCTCCGTCAGTCCCGCCCAAGCGATCTCGGGATCCGTGAATACGACGGCGGGGATCGCGCGGGGTTCGAAGACGGCGGTGTGCCCCAGGATCGCCTCGACCGCGACCTTGCCCTCGTGGGCGGCCTTATGAGCCAGCATCGGCTGCCCGACGACGTCGCCGATCGCCCAGATTCCCGGCTCCGCGGTTCGCCGTTGGGCATCGACCACGATGTACCCCCGATCCGAGACCGCGACCTTCGTGTTTTCCAGCCCCAGGCCGTCGGTGTTGGGCGTTCTCCCCACCGATACCAGAATGCGGGAATACGTCTCCGTCTTCGTGCCGTCGGCGCCCTCCAAAGTCACTCGCACGCCGTCCGTGGTCTCTTCCAGCCCAACGACCTTGGTTTCCAGGCGAATCGCCTCGAAGGTCCGCTCCAACCGCTTGTGCAGCGGCCGAACCAAGTCGCGGTCGGCGCCCGGCAACAAGCCGTCGGTGACTTCCACCACGGAAACCTTGCTGCCCAGCGCGCTATAAACCGTGCCCAGCTCCAAGCCGATGTATCCGCCGCCCACCACCAACAACCGCTCCGGGACTTCCTCCAATTCCAGCGCGGCGGTGGAGTCCATGACGCGGCTCCCTCCGCCCGCGAATAGGGGCAAGACGGTCGGGCGAGAACCCACGGCGATGATGCAGTGCCGGAACGCCAGCGTCTCGGCGCGGGGCGCTTTGCCGTCGACGGAGCCGAGGCGGATTCGACGCGCGTTCTCGAAGCGCGCCCGTGCTTGAACGACCTGCACCCCGCGGTTCTTCGCCAATTGGGCCAAGCCGCCGGTCAGCGTGGAAATCACCTTATTTTTTCGACTCCGCAAAGCCGAGGCCTCGATCTTGGGCGAGGCGTAGCGAACGCCCCATTCGCCCAGGTGTTGAACCTCCGCCATGGCCTTGGCCACATGAAGAAGGGCCTTGGACGGGATACAGCCTCGCAAGAGGCAGACCCCGCCCAAGCGCGGCTCTTGATCGACGAGGACCACCTGCATCCCCAGATCGGCGGCCAAGAATGCAGCCGCGTATCCTCCCGGTCCGCCGCCGATGACGACCAATTCTGTTTCCATTCGGGATCACTCCGACAGTAACGCGGGAATCCGCCTCTTGGAAAAACGCCGTCCCCTGACGGGTTATCTCCGGCACGGCGTCTTTCGAAACAGGGACGGAAAAAGTCGGCAAACGGCGGCCCTCAACCGCTCAGCAGCAATTTGCCCGGCGATTGCAACCAGTCGATGACCTCGTTGAGGAATCGGGCGGCCGCGGCGCCGTCCACCAGTCGATGATCGTAGGAGAGCGACAAAGGCAACATGAACCGCGGCACGACGGCCCCGTCCCGGACCGCAGGCAACCATCGAGAACGCCCCACCAAGAGGATTGCCACCTCCGGATGATTGATGATCGGCGTGCTGTACGTACCTCCGACGGCCCCCAAATTGCTGATGGTGAACGTACCGCCCCGGAGATCCTCCACCGTGAAATCGACGTTCCTGGCCTTTCCGGCCAGACGCGCAAGCTCTTCGGCCAGGCGCGGAATGCTCAGGCGTTCGGCGTTTCGCAGCACCGGCACGACGAGGCCGCGGGGGGTATCCACGGCGATCCCCAAGTTCACGTATTCCTTGTAAACGATTTGCTCGTTCTCCTCGTCCAAGGAGGCGTTCAGCAGAGGGTGATGCCGCAACGCCATGGCCGTGGCACGCAGAAGAAACGGCATCAGGGTGAGCTTCAGGCCGGGGCCGAGGAAATCAGGCGGGATACCCTTCCGCAAGTTTTCCAGATCGGTCACGTCGGCATCATCGAAATTGGTGACGCGCGGACACGTGGTCCAAGACCGCGTCATCTGGGCGGCGATGGTCTTGCGGATTTTGCTCATCTTTTGCCGCCGCACCGC
>JAAZNR010000703.1 GCA_012798155.1 Thermogutta sp.
CAGGCGCCGCGCGTGGTTGGCGTACGCCGCCATGCCTTTCAGGCCGTAGAGCAGCGTCTCTTGCAGGGACTGCACGTCCTGGTCCTTGCCGCAGACCCCGGGGCTGGTCACGCAGCCCGAGCAATTCGCCGTCTGTTCACACTGGTTGCAGAACATCCCGATACTCCTTTCCGAAAACGTGGAAGCTGGTAATCCTTGGGCGGAACCGCCGCCGATGCCGGTCGTTACACGCGGAAGGGGGCCGATCCGCCCGCGAATCGCGGACCGCCGCTCCTTCTGCTCTTCCGTATAATACGGTTTGCCGTGCGGCCGGTCTTTGATCTAGATCAAGCGGCCGCGGATTTCTCCCGAAAAAACCGCGGAACGTGACCATGGTCCCGCAACTGGCGGCTATCCTGCAAGATTGCCCCCTTTTTTCCCGCCTGGACGAGCGGCGTTTCGCGCGTCTCTTCGCGATTTCGCGCTTGGTCAGGTTTCGCAAGGGGCAGCTCATTTTCCGGCAAGGCGAGGCCTGCCCGGGCATCTATATCGTGGGAAGCGGCCTGGTGCGGATCTTCCAGCGCGGGCCGCAAGGCCGGGAACAGGTGCTGCATATCGTCGGTCCGGGCGGGACCTTCGCCGAGGTCGCCGTCATCGGCGGATTCGATTGCCCGGCCAACGCCGAGGCCGTCACCGCCGCCGTCTGCGGACTGGTGCCGCGGGAACCCTTTCGCGACTGGATTCACGAAGATCACCAACTGTCCCCGGCCCTGCTCATGGGATTGACCGTCTGGACGCGGCACCTGGTGGGCTTGGTGGAGGACGTCACGCTGCGGGACGCGGCCGGCCGCCTTGCCCGATGGTTGCTCGCCGCGGCGCCGGAGGACGACATCGTTCGCCTGCCCTCCCTGAAAAAGCACCTCGCCTCGCAGCTCAACATCACCGGCGAAACCCTCTCCCGCACGCTCAAACGCCTAGAAAAGGCCGGCATCATCGCGGCGGCCGAACGCGGCGAGATCCGCATTCTGGACCGCCCCAAACTGGCTGCGGAGGCCGCGGGCGAGGGGAAGGCTCCGGCACCGCCCACACTCATCGATAATCCGCCGCCGCGGAAAACGCGCCGCTAGCGAGACAGGGTGATAAGGGCGGCGCGGAATGCGGCACGGCCCGGCCTGACACGAACTCCGCAGGGCGAGGAAGACGGATTGAGGCTCGAATGCCCGGATCGCTTCCCGGAAAAATCCGAATCGCTTCCCAAAAAAGAGTATGCAAGAAATGGCGACGCGGTGCGATCGTCCCAATGACCCCGACGGGATTTGAACCCGTGTTGCAGGCTTGAAAGGCCTGTGTCCTATCCTGGCTAGACGACGGGGCCGCCGCGATTCCCGTTGCGCGGGAAGCAGGAACAAGCCATTATCGCGATTGTGATGGGAACCGTCAACGCCGCCCGGGGAATCGCGACATCGCAATCACAAACCGCCCTCGGATTTGCCGGGCCGGGCGGCTGGGGACTATGTGGGCGGCTGGGGTCGTAGCGCAGCGTAGCCCCCAGACGTATGGGTGCCACGGTCGTCCGGGTGGCTGGGGACGAAGCGGAGCGTAGCCCCCAGACCGCCGTGTCCCCGCTGGACCCCCGGCCGGCTTACGCCGGCGGCTCACGTTGGATTGCGCTATAACACCACCAGCTTACGCTGGTGGCTCATGTGCGCCGTTTATGCTTCTAGCAGGCGATTCCACCACCAGCTTACGCTGGTGGCTCACGTCGATAGTGCGTTTTCCGCCCGCCGGGAGGCTGGGGTCCTCCGGGCGGCTGGGGAAATATCGGGGTGGCTGGGGACGAAGCGGAGCGTAGCCCCCAGACGTATGGGTGCCACTGCCGGACAGGCCGGCAGTGGCAACCGTCGCGCTAGGAGTGCTTTAGAGTTTTCCCAGCATTTCCTGGGCCTTGGCCTTGGCCTGGTTCGGATTGCCGGTCATTGATTCGAGCTGAGAAAGGTCTTGCAGCAAGGCTTGCGCCTTGGCAGGATCGGTTTCCCGCATGGCCTCCAAGCGTTCCCGCACAAGCATCAGGCCGCTGTCCAGAACGCCGGTCTCCGCCACTTGTTGCAGGACCGATCGGATTTCCTGCTGCGGATCGGGCGGCTGCACGTTGGCCGAAGGCGTGCCGGAGCCGCAACCTAGAAAAACCGTCAAAAGCAACGCACTGACGAACCATCGGAAAGTATGCATGGTCAGTGTTCCCTTCCCTCGAATCACCAGCTTACCGGGTTGCCGTCGCCCCGCGCGCCCAACCGCTGCCAGGTGAGCAGGTCGATCGTATCCGACACGAAACGCACGGAGGCGTCGGCCACGGCGACGTTCACGCCGCCGGGGTGCATGCTCTTGGGGGGGACGATGCCGTTGCGGTCGCAGGCGTAGCCGAAGCCGCTGGGTCCCTGACAGCAACTCATGTGCCGCCAGTTGGGCGGGGCGATGGTGTTGATGGCGATGAAACCGGGGAAGCTGGCGTTCCATTGCCGCCCGGCATTGCTCTGATGCCACGATTTCCCATTCGAGTCGCAGGTGACCCCGGCGGCCTCGATGGTGTCCGAAGTCGGGAATTGATCCTGGCTGAGCGGGTCGATCCACGTGAAATCGCGGCGGATGGTCAACGATCCGCCCTGATCGTCACCCTTGATCTGCTCGCTCAGCATGACGACGTTGCTGGAGCCGTCGAAGATTTCGGCCATGCCGGTTTCGACGCGGCGCAAAAAGACGCCGCTGGCCGAGACGGCCCCATCGGTGTTGTAGAACCCCCAGCGTGCGCCGCCCGACACCATGTAGTTGTTGCCGCCGTAGGACCGATTCGGATAGGGCTGATCGCTGGGGCACAGAAAGGCCTCGATCTTGCGCTGGGAAATCCAAAAGTTGGTAGGGGCGGACGCGGTGGGGATGGCGGACTCGTCGTTGTTGTCCCACTCGAAGCGGAAATCCATTTGGTCGTACAGCGCCCGCTGCTCGATGTACGGCAGGATCATCGTCAGCGCCCCGTGACCTCGCCAAGAGTTCCAAGTAGTGGGCGTGTTCATGTATTGATAGGCCGGGAATACTTTGTACACATCATGATAGTTGTGGAAGGCCAGCCCCAACTGCTTGAGGTTGTTGGTGCACTGCGTTCGCCGGGCGGCCTCACGGGCGGCCTGCACCGCCGGCAACAGCAGCGCGATCAAGATACCGATGATCGCAATCACGACCAACAGCTCCACGAGGGTAAAACCTCGCAACACCCGGCGACCACGCAGAGCGCCTAAAAACACGGACGGATGAGATCGCACA
>JAAZNR010000704.1 GCA_012798155.1 Thermogutta sp.
CAGTCGCCATTGGGAAGCTCACCGCCGGCGGGGCGTGTGGCCGCGCTGGAAGAAAAGCTCTTCGCGGCGATGGAACGCATCGCCGCCCTGGAGGAGGAGAACGCACGTCGCCGCCATGCGAACCGGCCCGCCGCCCGCCCCCTCATCCCGATTCTGTGGGCCGGCTCGGTTCATGCCGATTCCGAGGGCAAGCTCCCCTCGTGCGGACTCCGTGGGCAAGCTCGGCTCATGGCGATTCCGAAGCTAAGCTCCGCCTATGCCGATTCCAAAGGCAAGCGAATGGGCCGCTGCTGACGATAGCATTCCTGGGCCGCGAAAACAATCTCGTGGGTCACGGCCGCATCCTCCAGATTGCAGTGCGACTCGACGCCGCGTTGCAAACAGGACACGAAGTGATCGATCTCAGCCTGGAAGGGGTGATGCGTCACGTCGCTGGAATCCGGCAAAATAGTGGGGATTTCCACCCAGTCGGTCTGACCGGGAAACTTGTGCGACCAGATGCGATTGTCGAAGACACTGCCGCGGTCGCCGAAGATGCGGATGGGAAAGCGATAGGGCATGACGCACTCCGCATTGACGGAGACCTTGCCCAGCACGCCGTTGCTGAATTTGACCAAGACGATTTCCAGCCCGTCGTATTCCATGGGCGGGGCGTTTTCGATCCAGCCATGGGTGATGGGGTTGTATTCGCGAGTCTGCCCCTTGCGGCGTCCCCCGCGCAGGGCGAAGACTTCCTCGGGCTGAGCCGCCTCGTACTCGCCGGGGGCGGCGAACCATCGCAGGGCGTCCACGGCATGGCACCCCCCCACCAACAGCGCGCTGACTCCCTGGGCGAGCGTCCGCGCGTCGTTCCAGCCGGACCACCAACTGCCGTTGTAGCTGAGATAGTCGGTTTCCACGCAATACGGTCGGCCGAACGCGCCGTCCGCCAGCAGCCTTTTGAGCGTGCCAAAGAGGGGGTTCCAGCGGAGCACGAAGCTCACCACGGTTCGGACGCCGGCCTTTTTGACGGCCTCTCGCATGCTTCGCAGTTGCCCCAGGCTGAGGGCGACGGGCTTTTCGATGACCATGTGCTTTCCCGCCGCGGCGGCCGCCAAGACGTTTTCGCAGTGCACGTGTTGCGGCGTGCAAATCGATACGATCTCGACGCCGGGATGCCGCAGGGCCTTTTCCAAGTCATCGTAAAGGGCGACTTCGCGGAGGCCGGCCGCTGCCGCGCGTGCTTGCGCGCGATCCAGCGAACGATCGCAGATCGCCAGGATTCGGGCGGCGGGATTTCGTTGATAGGCGGCGATGTGTTGGCTGGAGACCCAACCCGCCCCGTGCACCAACACCCCGTATTGCTGATCCGGCATGGCGTGTCTCTCCCGTGGTCAGGGGTTTTGCGTCCAAGGCCCGAAATCGCGGGCGGCCGCGAAGAAGGCATCCAGATTCTCCGGCGGCGTTTCCATCGCCAACGTGCAGCCCGAGCTGAGAACGAACCGCGTCACGCCGCTTGCCCGTACCTGCTCCAGCAGGTCCCGGGTTCGGCGATAGACTTCGCCCGGGTCGGCCTGAGCCAGCAACCCCACCGGATTCAGGTTGCCCCACAGCGCGGTCTCCGGTCCCACGATTTCGGCGGCCCGGCGGATATCGACCGGATAGTCGATTTCCAGGACGTCGGCGCCGGTATCCGCCATGTCGCGGAGGATGGCGGAACTATCGCCGCAAATGTGGAGCGAGACGGGAATCGAAGTCCGTTCCCGAATCCTCGTGACGAACTCCTTCTCGAAGGGTTGCGCGACCTCGCGATAGAGTCGCGGGCCGATCAAACCGGCGGGCGAATCTCCCCCGCTCAGCATGTCGGCCCCGGCCTGGGCAAGCGCCGCGGCATACGCCAGGGTGTATTCCAGGCACCG
>JAAZNR010000087.1 GCA_012798155.1 Thermogutta sp.
CGCCCCACCTCTCCACGGATTCGCTGCCCGGCCTGCGGAGCCGGGATGGGGCCCGTGGCGTTCCTGCCTCCGCTGCCGCGATCCTGCTTCGACACGAGCTAATCCGATGCGACACTCTCTTCCTCACACCCGCCCGTATGCAACTTCGCTTCACCGAAAGCCGCTCACGCTCTGCCTCCACCAGTCCCGACTACCCGCGAACACCCTCTCAATGGCCATGTCTTTCCAGTCTGATGCGATCTTTCAGGCCCGTTCACGCTTCACTCCGCGCGGTTCCGCCATCCCGTTCCCCGCCCACGCTCCGGCCTGACCTTCCAGCCGCACATTCCCTCGGCAACCATTACCCTTATCAGCAGTCCCTCAACAGCCTCACCGGGCTTCTTGAACACAGGATGGGAGTTCCGCTTCGCGAACTCCCATCCTCAGCAGGTTGTGCCCTGCTGCGCAACTAGATCTTTCGGTACGAACCACGTCCTGTCCCGGCAAAGATCCTTGTATCGCTGCAAAAAGTTCGTGCCGAAACGCTCGCGCATGTGCGGTTCGAGCCGCATGGCCTGCCGCGTTGACACCAAGTAACAGAGCTGCATAAAGAGCGCGTCGTCTTTCGCAGCGGCCGCACCTATTTCTTCGAAACCATCCGCGTTAAAGACGAGCACGATTACGTCAGCTTCGATGTCCGTGAAGTCGTTCTTGAATCCTTCCCAGTCAGGCACAAGGTCGTCGCCGACGATTGCGATCGAGTCCGCCGCCCAATGACCAGGTCCCATGGGCGCGGACGTGGTCCGCCCGAATTCCCCCATGCTGACCATAAGCAAATGGAACGCACGCGCTGCCAAGGTGCGACCAAGCGCGGAGAACTTGATTCCACCTCCCAAAGAATTCACGGCAAAACGCTCTCGCTTGGTGAGATTGGCGTAGTGGAAATAGACGCCCATTGGCGGATAACCTCACGCGTTCACATGCCGGACCGGCTGCTAAAACGTTGACGCGTGCGAAACCGGAATGGCGGCCCGGTCAAGTGCAACGCGTTAGCCGGCGCCGTCTTCGAAGAACCAGCGCCCGGTGAATTCCAGGAAATCACGGTAGTGCCCCGTCCAGGCTAAACATTGGGGTTGTTCGAGCGGCTGTTTTTTGGGAACCTTTAGGTCAACAAGGAGGTTCCCATGAACAAGAAGTACATCGTGCGGCTCACGGACGAGGAGCGGGCGATTTGCGAGGCGACCATCAAGAAGGAAACGGGTAAGTCGGAGAAGCTTCGGCGGGCAACCATTTTGCTCCAGGCCGATGCCGACGGGCCGGCGTGGAATGACGCGAAGATCAGCGAGGCGGTCGGGTGCCGGAGACAGACGGTTGAGAACGTGCGGCGAGCGTTCGTCCTCGAAGGCTTCGAGGGGGCGCTGGTTCGCAAGAAACGGGCGACGCCACCGACCCCGAAATTGCTCGACGGTGTCGCCGAGGCGAAATTGATCGCCCTGCGGTTGGGTAAGCCGCCCGCGGGCTTCGGCCATTGGACGCTGCGACTGCTGGCCGACCAACTGGTCGAACTGGAGATCGTCGATTCGATTAGCCCGGAGACGGTCCGTCAGACGTTAAAAAAAACGGTATGACCAAGCGGAAGATCGAGTACTGGGTGATCCCTCCCGGGGCCGACGGCGAGTTCGTCGCCAACATGGAGGAGGTGCTGGAGACCTACGAAAAAGCCTACGATCCCGGCGTCCCGGTTGTGTGCATGGACGAGCAGCCGGTGCAACTCATCGGCGAGACGCGTGTGCCGATTCCGGCGACGAAGGAGCATCCGGAGCGGGTCGATTACGAATACGAGCGAAAGGGGACGGCCAGCATTTTTATGTTCGCCGAACCGCTCTCGGGCTTCCGTCAAGCGACGGCCCGACCGCGCCGCACCAAGAACGATTGGGCTCTGGAAGTCGGCCAACTGCTGGACACCCGCTACGCGGGTGTCCAGCGGATCACGTTGGTCTGCGACAACCTGAACACGCACACCAAAGGAGCGTTCTACGAAGCGTTTCCGCCCGCCCAGGCCCGCGACTACGTGCGGCGGATCGACTTCGTGTACACTCCCAAGCATGGGAGCTGGCTGAACGTGGCCGAGTGTGAATTGAGTTGCATGACCAGCCAATGCTTGAAGGACCGACGTATCGGCGAGCTTGAGACGCTGCAAACCGAAATTGCCGCGTGGTCAAAACGCGTCAACGACAGGCAACGAGCCGTCGATTGGCAATTCACCATCGAGAAAGCAAGGGTGAAGTTGAAGCGGCTCTACCCCAAGATTTAGCATGGACTGGGCA
>JAAZNR010000705.1 GCA_012798155.1 Thermogutta sp.
GATATTGGGGAGCTTCGTCAGCCTTGGTTTGCTGGGCGCGATGTTCCACGACGGCACGAGCCGATCGGCGATTTCGGCCGAAAACCCATCGAACGTGATTCACGTCGCGCCCGGCGGAGACGATTCAGGAAACGGTACGGCCGAATCCCCGGTGGCCTCGTTGCGGCGGGCCGTCGATCTGGTGCGGGAAAAACGGCAACAGTTGGGGGCCGAACCGGATATCCGCGTTGTCCTCGAACCCGGTGTTTATCGGCTGCGGGAGCCGATCTTGCTGGGACCGGCGGAATGTCCGGGACCGGGGGCACTGATCATTTCCACGGACGGCCCCGAGCCGGCGATTATCAGCGGAGGCCGACCTCTCACCGGTTGGCGCGAATCCGAAGGCCGCTGGACCACCCAGGCCGACTCCTCAACCGGGGAGCGCCGGAGCTTTCGCGAACTGTTCGTGAACGGGCGCCGCGCGATTCGGGCCAGGACGCCCAACGAAGGGTTTCGCCGCGTCGTTCGCGCGGGGGAGGATCGCCGGACCAGCCTATTCATCGATGCCGACGACGCTCCGCTGTTCTCCGGCGACCTTTCGCAGGCGGAGTTCGTGTATTTCCACGATTGGTCCACCTCGCGGGTCAAGATCGCCGGATTCGATCCTCGGACGTTGGAGGTCCGATTTTCGCAAGTCGTGGGCTGTTCCGCCCCTCACTACGCCATCTGCCATTGGCCGCACCCGCGCTACTATCTGGAGAACGGGCGGGATATGCTCGACTCCCCCGGTGAATGGCTGCTGGATGAATCGAGCGGAGAGGTGAGCTACATCCCCTTGCCCGGCGAGAAGCTGAGCGAGATCGAAGCGATCGTTCCCGAGGCGACGGCCTTGTTGGTCGTCAGCGGCGACTTGGCGGCGGGGAAGCCGGTCCGCAACCTGGTTGTGGAGGGGATTACGTTTGCCCATTGCCGCTGGGACCTGCCCGAGGCCGGCTACGCTTCCGGACAGGCCTCGGTGTACGAACCCCGCTTGCCGGGGCGGCCCGGACGCGAGTTGTTGCCCGCCGCGGTCACTTTGGATTACGCCGAGAAGTGCGTCTTCCGGAATTGCCGGTTTACGCAACTGGGGGCCTCCGGTTTGTGGTTGCGGCGGCAAGTTCGCAATTGCGGCGTGGAGCGATGTGAATTCACGGACATCTCGGGCAACGGCGTCAATATCGGCGAAACCGTGACCCGTCCGATCGCCGACGCGGGGCCGGCATGGTCTTCGCCGTACGGGAACGCTTGCAGTTTCGGAAATCGCGTCGCGGATTCCGTTGTTGTTCAATGCGGCAAGCAATTCTACGAGGCCGTGGGAATCTGGATCGGCCTCTCCCCCGGCAACATCGTCGAGCATAACGAAGTGGCCGAGTTGCCTTACACGGGTATTTCCGTGGGTTGGAGCTGGAATGATTCCCTGACCGGTTGTCGCGACAACCGAATCGCCGCCAATCACATCCACCATTGCATGTTGGTGTTGCACGACGGGGGCGGGATTTACACGCTGGGGCGGCAGCCCGGCACCGTTTTGGAAGCCAACCTCATCCATGACATCCCGCCCAATGAAGATGGCGCCGAGAGCAACGGCATCTTCATGGATGAAGGGAGCAGCGACATTCTGGTGACGCGGCAGACCATCTACGGGACGGGCCGCAGCCCCATCCGCTTTCACCGTGCCCTGGAAGTGACGTTGCGAGGCAACCGCTTGGTGTGCCTCCCCGGCGTGCCGCCGTTTCGGTATAACCGAACCGATCCGGCAACCTTGGTGTTTGAAGA
>JAAZNR010000706.1 GCA_012798155.1 Thermogutta sp.
CCGGGAGCGAACTTGGTCTTTCTGAACATTCACGCGGTCCCCAAGGCGACGTGCCTGATTTGGGAGCACACGGAGGACGAGCCGGGCAAGCCGTGCCCCAATCCGCGGGTGATTCTTCCCCGTCGGCTCGTACCCCACGTGGTGAACGACCCGGTGGCGGTGGACGTGCGGAGCTTCGGCGTTCGCACGCCGCCCTGCACGCGGGAGAGGCCGAGCTACGGCATTCTGGGGATGATGCACGTGCTGCCGCCGGCCTTGGCATGGCTTTGGCGGCTGGTGGCCCCCCGCGGTTACGCGAATCCCAGTATCACGGACAGCGCCGGATTGCAGTCCGAGGGCATCGGTTCCTACTGGCCGTTCGCGACCGGTTGCCGCGTCGATCAAGCGAACCTCCTCTTGCGCCAAATCGTGGAGACGCCCGGCACCCGATTCGTGCTCATTCCGAACCAGCATATCGGGGCCTGGAAGGTCGGTTTCATGCCGCAATGGCTGGTGCGTGAATACCTCGCGCGTCGCGGCGGGGCACGCTTCCGACCGGAGCAGATCCGCCCGGCTCGTTGCCCGCTCCTGGGCTATGCCCTGAGCTTCATGCAGGTCGAGGGGACGCAGATCCCCTCATGGTTCCTGGAAGTGGACGCGCAGCCGGAAGTCGGACCGGAGGCCTACGATCAGGGCGCGGCAATGCTCCACGCTTTCTTCGTGGAGCACCTGCGGGAGATTTTGGAATCGCCCGGCCTGGACCCCGTCGGCCGGCGCATCATCCGCTGCTGCTTGGAAAACGGCACGGTCCGCGATTACGAGCAGTTCATCCCCTTCCATCCGTACGGGGGATGATGGGGCGCGGGCCGAGGGTTTCGCCGCCGGGATAGGGCGATTTTGGCTCGCAGCCGCGTTGACCAGTGGATTGCGCCGCGCGGATCACGCGGACCCGGTTTGGATATCTCCAGTCGGATATCTCGACTCCAGTCGAATATCTCCGGGAGGTCCCGCGCGACAATGAGTACAATGGGTAGCGGATTGCACCGCGCGGATCAGGGGTTTTTCTCCGCCCAGCGGTCCACCGCCGCGGCCACCGCCTGTTCCCCGTGTACCGGTTCATCGCACTGGAAGCCGCGGCAGTGATAGAGCGTGACCTCGCCCTGCCGCGCGGTCCTGCCCGCGAAAATCGGCTCCAGGTGCGGGCTGACCGGTCCGGCCGGCCGGCCCTGCTCATCCACCCGCCGCAGGGCGGTCACGGACGGGGCCGGATAATGCCGATGCAGCCGCCGCAGCCAGGCCTCCGCCGTATGGTTTCGATTCGCCGCGTCTCCGGCGGCGCCGGCGGGCGGAGCGCCGCCCGACTCGGGAACGACGAGCACCCACTCCGTCCACGGCAGGTCGCGGAGTTGCCGCGCATAAAGGGCATGTCCCAGTCCGAGGGGTGACTGCCGCATCCAACCGCTCAGCGGCTGAAGGGCTTGATCGGCCGCCTCCAGGTATCGCGCCTCCCCCGTCAAATGCCCCAAGCGAAGCAAGGCTTCCGCGGTCAACGCCGTCCCGCTGGGCGTGGGGTTGTCGAAGAAATCCAAGCGGCGGACCAGGACGTGGGGATGTTCCGGCGCGGTCTGGAAAAAGGCCCCCGTGGCCGGGTCACGGAAGGCCGACAGAATCACGTCCAGCCACCGCACGGCCTGATCGATCCGCCGTTCGTCGCCCTGGGTCTCGAACAGGCTGATGAGGGCCGCGGACAGGGCCGCGTAGTCCTCGAGCACGGCGGGAAAACGGGCCGAGCCTTCGGACCACGTTCGGCAGAGCCGGTCCTCGCCCGCCGCAAACGCGGAGAGCAGGAATTCCGCGCACGCCGTTGCGGCATCCGCATAACGATCGTCCTCGAGCACGACTCCGGCCCAACAGAGCGACTCGACCGCGAGGGCATTCCAACCGAGGAGGATTTTCTCGTCGCGTCGCGGTCGCGGGCGGAGGCTGCGAGCGGCCAGCAATCGCCGCCGGGCCTGGTTCAGTTCATCATCGTGCTCGGCCTCGTCGGGCGGAGGAGTAAACCGCCCGTCTTCCAGATACCGCAATCGGTTGAGAATACTTTTGCCTTGGAAATTGCCCGGGCGGTTGACGCCATAGGCGCGGCAGAACCGTTCGCCCAAGGCCGGTCCCAGTATCTCCAGCACCTCGGCCGGCTCCCATAGGTAGTACTTGCCCTCCCGGCCTTCGCTGTCGGCGTCCTCGGAGGCGAAGAATCCGCCGCCGGGGTGCCGCATGTCGCGGAGCAGGTAATCCAGGGTTTCGCGGGCGACTTGGGCGTAGAAGGGGCG
>JAAZNR010000707.1 GCA_012798155.1 Thermogutta sp.
CGCAAACGTGATGCGCAACGCGCAAGCGCGAGCCGCTAGCGCCAGCCGGGTGGCTGGGGTCGGAGCGGAGCGCAGCCCCCAGACGCCCATTTTCGCGCCGCCTCCACCGCCGGCTCACGCCGGCGGCTCAGGGAAGTGATGCAAAACGCAAACGTGGTGCGCAACGCGCAAGCGCGAGCCGCTAGCGCCAGCCGGGTGGCTGGGGTCGGAGCGTAGCGCAGCCCGCAGACGCCCGGCTTCGCGGGGCAGATGCGTTTGGGCCGCAATCATCGCTCGGGCCGCGCGGCGCCCTTGGGCGAGGCGGCCGCGCCGCCCCCGCGAATGGCGGCCGAAACACGCTGGATCTCGGGGTTCTTGGGATCCAACTCGAGGGCCTTGCGGAGGGCTTCGTCGGCGCCCTTGGCATCCCCTTTTCGGAACCGCGTCCAGGCCAGCAGGGCGTAATGGATGCCGCTCGGGCGGTGCTCGACGACGAATTGGGCGGACCGTACGGCCTCGTCCAGGTCCTGCCCCAAGGCTGCCAGGAACTGCGCTCGGGCGGTGTGGACTTCGGTGCGATCGGGCCAGCGGCGGCAGGCTTCGGCCAGGGCCTTCTTCGCCTCTTCCCAACGTTTGGCGGAGGCATAGGCCTGGGCCTGGGCCAGCATCCAGCGCGGGTTCGAGGGGTCCACGCGGAGCAATTCTTCGAAGATCGCCAGGGCTTCGGACCAGCGTCCCTCGTCCATCATCAGGCCGGCCGCCAGCTCTCGGGCAGGCACACTCGTGGGATCGAGCCCCGCCGCGCGACGCCACAAGCGTTCGGCGATTCGCGGCAGCCCGCGGACCAGGTAAATCCGGCCGGCGTCCGTGTAAATGATGGCCGCGTTGATCCTCATCTCCTTGAAGTCGTCCCGACCCATCTTCATGCCTTGCTCAGGCGGGTCGCGACGTTTCATCAACTTCTGATAGCGGGCAAGATACTCTTGCGAAGCGGAGCGGTCGCCCAGGCGCACGCAGACGCGGGCGAGGGCATAGCACGCTTCGGCGTAGTCGGGATAGACGCGGAGGGCGTCTTCGTAGGCCTTGCGGGCGTTCGCCCAGTCGTCCAGCAGGGTGTAGGCCCGCCCCAGCAAGAAAAAGCCGTGCGACCGCGGATCACGCTTCAGAAAATCCGCCAGGGCGTCGACGGCCTCTTGCGGGCGACCTTCGTTGACGAGGGCCTCGGCCAAGATGTCTCGGGCTTGGAAGGAGTAGGGGTCGGCTTCGACGGCCTTTTGGGCATACGCGATCGCCTCGGCATGCCGCCCGCGTTTGGCCGCCACCGAAGCCAAGCCCACGTACGCATGGACGTAGCGTGGGTCCCGTTCCAGACATTGCCGCCAGATCTGCTCGGCCTCCTCGGACTTGCCCAACCAATCGAGGAATCGCGCCTTCATTTCCAGGCAATCGAGATTGTCCGGGCCCCACCGCACCAGTTCCTCGATCACGGCGCGGACCTCGGCGATCAGCTCGGCGGTGGATTGCGGCAACGATTCCTCCGCGGCCGACGCGGCAGACTCGACAGACGGCGGCTCGCCCGGTGCCTCCGCGGCGGGAACGTCGCCGGGCGTTTGGGAAAGAG
>JAAZNR010000708.1 GCA_012798155.1 Thermogutta sp.
GCCTCCCGGCGACGAGGGCATGGGCGGGAAGGAAGACCGGCTTGGGCCGGACGCCGCGTTTCGGGCCATGCGGGTCCTCGATGCCTCCGCCAATCGGGCCGTGGAGGGGCTCCGCGTCCTGGAGGATTACGTCCGCTTCATGCTCGACGATCCCTTTCTGATGGGCGAGTTGAAGGGCGTCCGCCACGAGCTGACGGCCTGGCTGGAGCGCTTGCCCATGGACGCCCGGCTCGCCGCCCGGGAGACCTTGGCCGACGTCGGCACGACCATCAAGGGATTGCAAGAGGCCCGCCGCCAAGACCTCTCGCAACTCGTGGACGCCAATTTTTCGCGGGTCCGGGAGGCGCTCCGCTCGCTGGAGGAGTATGCCAAGCCGGCGGCCCCGGACCTGGCCGCCGCGGCCGAAAGGCTCCGCTATCGCCTCTACACGCTGCATCGAGCGGTCCGTCGTACGGATCAAGCGCGGGCACGGTTGGCCGCCGCCAAGCTTTACGTCCTTGTGGACGGATGCGAGTCGGAGTCGGAGTTGGAGTGCCTGTGCGACGACCTGGTGCGTGGAGGCGTCCACGTCATCCAATTGCGGGAAAAGCGACTGGACGATCGTGCCTTGATCGGCCGTGCCCGAGCGGTCCGCCGGGTTACGCGCGGCACCGGGACGCTGTTCATCATGAACGATCGCCCGGACCTGGCCGTCCTCGCGGAGGCCGACGGCGTCCACGTGGGGCAGGAAGAGCTTACGGTCAAGGATGCGCGGACCATCGTCGGCCCCGACCGGTTGGTCGGCGTCTCCACGCACGACATCGAGCAGGCGCGGCAGGCGGTGCTGGACGGGGCGGATTACATCGGCTGCGGGCCGACGTTCCCCTCGGCCACGAAGCGGTTCGAGGCCTTTCCCGGACCGGCGTTTTTGCGGCAGGTCGCCGCGGAGATTCGCTTGCCCGCCTTCGCCATCGGCGGTATCCACGAGGGCAATTTGGGGATGGTATTGGAGACCGGCTTCCGCCGCGTGGTCGTGAGCAGCGGGATTGTCCGGGCGGAAGACCCCGCCGCCGCGGCGAAGCGGATACTCGATCTGTTGTCGCAGGTCGGGGAGGCCCCGTAGCTCGCGGCCGATCCTCCGCCGGCCTCTACCGGCAGCCCTCCGCCGGCATCCGCCGCCGGCGATGTTGTCGCGCATCGAAACCCGAGCCGCCGGCGTAAGCCGGCGGTGTTATCGAACTAATTTTACTGCGCAGGATCGCCGCAACCGGCTTACCGATCTTACGCAGACTCGCAAAGCTGCGTACTCCAGTTTACCCAGCTTATTATCCTGCGTAGTAAAAAAGTAAGCTGGTGTTATCGCAGTAAGCTGCCGGTCTTATCGCACGAGAATCGCACGAGAAATCACGAGAAATCATGAGCCGGCGGCAAATGCCCGCGAAATGGGATCGCGTAACATGCGCGACGGCATCTCGGCTGGAGTCTAGGGCCAAATCCGCAGGAGCGGGCTGTCCGGGACGAGATAGCGGATCAGCACGTAGCCCAGCAAAAGCCCCAGCAC
>JAAZNR010000709.1 GCA_012798155.1 Thermogutta sp.
CGCCGATCTCAACCGTCGCATCGATATCCCCGAGATTCGCCGGCTCAGCGCCTTGCTCAGCCGCGGGACGAAATTGGGCACGCGTTTGGCGGGCACTCTGAACGAGCAGGCGGACCAACTTCGCAAGTCGTTGCGATTGGCGGCCATGGCACGAGCCAACAAGACGCCGGTCAAGCTGGTCTTTCCGATTATGTTCTGTTTGGCCCCCGCCGCGCTCATCGTCTTGACGGCCCCCGCGCTTCTCGAACTGCGTAACTTCTTCGTGCCGGCGACGCAACAGCCGGCGGATGTTCGCGGCATAACCTTCGGCACGAACAACGTCATCGATGCGCTCAACGACCTCGATCAGCGCATCGAGGTAGGGCTGCCGGCCGGCAACGCGAATCCGGAACTACCGTATTGACCGTTCCCCGTTTCGCGGGCCGCCCCAAGCCGGGAATGCCGCCGCCTCGGAAGCGGTTTCGGGGCAGGATCGACCCATCCGATTTGCCGCTTGACGGCGATGCTACGAGGTCGCAAACAATTCCTTGACGTACCGGCAGTTGTCCTTGTAGCAATCCACGACGCTGCGATCCTTTTCCGTAGCGCCTTCGATGATCAGCCAGTCGTAATAGCCGATCTCGCCCAACACGTCGCGAACCTTGACGAAGTCGATGGGACCTTTCCCCAAGAGGCAGCCCGACTCCTTGAGGTGGATCTGACAAATGCGTTCCCTGCCCAATTGCCTCAGCTCGGCGAAAATGTCGTATCCCGAGTAGTGCATATTGGCGACATCGTAATAGACCTGCACGGCGGGCGAGCCGATGCCCTCCAAGATTCGCAGGTGGTCGTCGGCGTTCAAATAACTCTCTATGCCCAAGATGACTCCGGCCCTCTCGGCCTTGGGAGCGAGCCTCTTCAACCGGCGGATAACCTCATCTTGCAGGTCGGGCTTGCCGCGGATATCCCCCTTGCCGAAGAAAGCGAGCAGGACGATCTTTTGGCCCATCGCCGCCATCACGTCGATGCATTGCGAAACCCATTCGACCGCCGCGTCCTCCACCGCGAAGGGGACGCTGTTGAGAATACCCATCGCCAAGGAAGCGATTTGAACCCCGGTCTCCTCGCCGGCTTTTTGATATGCTTGCCGAACCTGCTCGTCCCGCAAATCGAAATCGCCGCCCGGCCGTCCGAAGCTCGCCTGGATGCCGTCCAGTCCTATTTCCTTGGCCACCGCGAAGGCGTCGATGTGCTGTTGTTTGCCGACGGACCAGTCGCAGGCGCCGATCCTGTATTTTCGGTGCACGTCCTCCGCGAACAGTTGCAGCGTGGGCAACGACAGGAACCCCAGCCCGGCCGCCAAAAAACCGCGTCTTTCGAGACTCATCGCAATGCCTCCTCGATGTTGGTAAGCGACACCCATTTCCTCCTCCCCAGAGGATGCCAACAGTCTAACACCGATAACGACAAAAGGACCCCCCGCACAACCCGGTGCGTATCAGTATAATAGTCTCGTGCTTGGGAGCAAGGGGATAGAGATATAAGGAATGGTATCACTGTGAGGGCGGACGGCGAGCATGGCACAAGCGAATCGCAAGGCGCAGCGGACGTTGGCCACGGCCGGTTTCGACGTGATGCGAAAACCCACCCGGCGGCACGAGTTCCTGCAGATGATGAATCGGGTCATGCCCTGGGCGGAG
>JAAZNR010000710.1 GCA_012798155.1 Thermogutta sp.
CTGCCCATGACGCCTCTCTCGCAGGAAGAGGAAGAACGCTTGAGGCGGACCCTGCGGGGGTTCGGGCTGCTGAGTTAGCGGCAGGAGGCTTTTCCCCTTGCCGTTCCGCTTGTGCCCCCCGGTTTTGCGGCGCCGACGCCGTGCAAGAGCGCCGTAATAACCCGCGGACCCGTGAACGGCCACGGGGAATAACGAGACGGAAGCGCAAAGACGCTGAGAACGGAGGGACGGAGAGCACACAGAGTTGCGGTTATACCAACTCTTTCTTCTTCGTCCTCCGCTTCTTCGTCCTCCGCGCCCTCTGCGTTTCAGAATCCGCCCCTCTGTGCCTCTGCGTTTCAGAATCCGCGCCCTCTGCGTTTCATAGACAGACTTTCAAAGACGGACCGGGCAGGGCACGGGAGTGCGGCTGGAGCGTCACGCCGTCCTTGCCGCTTCTTCCTTTTCTCGCCTTTTCATGAGGGTGATCTCGTTGCCCTGGGCGTTGAAACGCACCTCGTCCATGAAGGTGCGGATCAAGGAGAAGCCGCGATATTCCTCCAATTCCGGCGCGGCGCCGGCGGCCGCGGCGTACCTTGCCACATCGAAACCGGGGCCGTCATCGCGGACGACGAATTTCGCCTGCCGGCGGTCGATTTCCACGTGGACGTAGATCTTGCGATCGCGGAACTCCGGCTGTGCCCGTCGCTGATCGACCAGGCTGGCCTCGTCGTCCCCCAAGAGTCGATCCGAAACGGCGGCGATTTCATCCCGGGTGATCTGCAGATTGCCGTGGAACAAAGCGTTCAGGACGGCCTCCTTGAGCGAAACCCCCATCTGCAACCGGCCGGCAAAGTCGGTAAACTGCATCCCCGCCAACGTCTGCTGTACCAGGGAAACCAGCGGCTGGATCAGCTCCGGCTCGTTTTCCAGCACGAAATCGAATTCGATGCGTTCCAGTCGTTGCAAGAGTCTTTCACGCTCTTGATTCTGCTCGGCGATGCGGAGAATGCTGTCGGCCGTTTCCGGCAATCGAGCCGCCAATTGAGACTTGGGGACGTAACTGGCGGCGCCGAGTTCCAGGGCCTCCAGGGCCAACGTGTCGGTGCCGTATGCCGTCATCAAAATGACCGGTACCTCGGGATAGTGCTGACGGACCGCGCGGACCAGTTCCAGGCCGTCCATCTCGGGCATGGTCAAATCGGTGACTACGAGATCCGGGAGCACCAGCTTCATCTTGGCCAGCGCTTCGGTGCCTGTCGCCGCGTACTCGATCTTCCAGGGAAAGCGGCGCTCCAGCAGGGTTCCCACCAGCTTCCGATCGACCGGTGAATCATCCACTACCAGGATCGTAGTCATGCAATCGTCCCTCCTCCTATGATCGACTGATCGACCCAAAGCTTTTATAGCCCAAGCGGTCCGCGGTTTCCAGTGCCGGAGCGATCCCTTGTCTTTTCTCGGAATCTCCACGCGCTCGCTGCCTCGGCGGTCTCGGCAGGGGTATGGGCCGTTGGCATCGGCGGCGCCGGGGGCTTTTCAGCGACTATCCGCCGTTTGCAGCGAATAGCCGACCTCCAGCGGTTCCTCGGACTTTTCTTCCCCGTTTTC
>JAAZNR010000711.1 GCA_012798155.1 Thermogutta sp.
GCGGTCGATCATGCCGAGAGCGGGCGGTTCGAGCAGGCCAAGTCGCTGGGCGAAAAACTTCTGAAGGGCGGCGTCGACACCCCGCCCGTCCATTTCGCGCTGGCCAAGGCGGCCTTCGCGTTGCAGGATTTCGCCCAAGCGCAGACCTATTTCAAGAAACTCAGTGATGCCGGTATCGAGGAGGAAGAATTGCAGTACTTTCAAAAAGCATCGGAAGACTACGGCGCCGATTGGCCCAAGGAAAAGGCGATTCGCGACGCCGAGGCCAAGGCCGACGATTTGCCCCGCGTACTCCTCAAGACTTCCAAGGGCGACGTTGTGCTGGAGTTATTCGAGAATGAGGCTCCCAATACGGTGGCCAATTTCGTGCAGTTGGTGGAGCAGGGGTTCTACAATGGGTTGAGCTTCCATCGCGTGATCCCCGGCTTCGTGGCGCAAGGAGGCTGCCCCAAGGGTGACGGCACGGGCGACCCGGGCTACCGTTTCGCCGATGAGTGCTCCGGCTCCAACGCGCGGCGGCATTACCGCGGCAGCCTGAGCATGGCCAATAGCGGCCCCGATACCAACGGCTCGCAGTTCTTCATCACCTATATGCCCACACCGCACCTCAACGGGAAGCACACGGTCTTCGGTCGCGTGGTTTCCGGGATGGATGTTGTGGAAAAACTCCAGGTTCGCGACCCGCAGGATCCGAGCGCACCGCCGGCCGACAAGATCATTTCGGCCCAGGTGCTGCGCAAGCGATCGCACGAATACGCTGTGAAGAAGCTGGGTCCCTGATCCAGCCCTTGCGGTGCCCGTGCGGCCAAAAGGCGGGGCCTTTGGCTAGGGCCTTATCACAGCGACAAATGGGGTTGGCAATAGGGCCGTTATTGCGGAATCCGGCGCGACGTACTCAAAGAGTCGCACGCCGGGTAATCCCAAATCACGTCGGCTAATCCCAAAATTAAGCTGGTGACAGGGCACCGGGGAAGGCGGCCTGCGCTGTATTAGCGAAGGCGGCCTGCCGTCTCCGCGACGGCCGAGGCAGGCTCAAAACGGCGGGAAGACCTCCTCCCCGTAGAGCGGCAGATAGCGGTAATAGACTTCTAGGATCATGACCGCCATGGCCGTGGTGTACAAGCGGCCGCCGACGCGGCTGTGCTCGTCGTCGAAGTACCAGCTCCCGTTCTCGTGGCCCTTTGCGGCCTGGGTGGAAACCAGGTGGTCGCGCATCGGACGGTTCCAGAACTTCCAGTCCGAGCCGCCCCAATGCCGCAAGACCTGCGTGGCATAATAGTCGTAATAGAGGTCGACGGGTGAGGGTCCCCAAGTAGAGAGGTGGGAGACGCCGCGGGCCAGGGCCGGGTGTCCCCGCGTCCACCCGCCGTACATGCGGCAAAGGAGCCCCACCGCCGTCGTCGCCCGCCTGGCCTCGGGGGTCAAATACCCGTACTGTGCCCCGCCGTCCGATTGCACACTGTCCAAGAAGCGGTCGGCGGCGTAGAGCGTGGAACGCGAAACCGCCAAGCCGGCCAATTGCCCACTCTTGAGGGCCATCAGTTGCCAGCCGGTGACGGTGGTGTCGCCGGGTTCTCCTGGGGCGTAGCGCCAGCCTCCGCCGCGGCGATCTTGCGCGGCCTGAATAAAGCGGATCGCCGATTGGGCAGGGTCGCGGAGCGCCTCGTCGTGCGTCATGGCGTACGCCTCGCAAAGGGCGATGGCGGCGATCCCTTGAGCATACATGGTGCCCTCTTGCAGGTCCAATCCCTCCGGCGTGGCTCGCCCTCGACGAAGCAGGTAATACAGACCCTTGCGGACGGTTTCCCGGTGCTCGCCCTGGGTATGCGTGTAACCGGCCCCCAAGAACGGCAGCAACGCGATTCCCGTGGCGGCCGTGGTGCTGGGCTCCGTGCCGGCATTGCCGCACAAACCGGCGCAGTAGCTCTTTTTCAGGTCGAACGTCCAGCCCCCGTCGGGGCTTTGGTGAGCCGCAATCCAGCGCAGGCCGCGTTCCACCGCCTCTTCGCTTTCGGGCGTGCCGCCTGCGTCTCGGGCAAGCTGCGCACGCTTTTCCGGAGAGCGGCCTTCCAACCCGCCGCCGCGGGGACGACTGTACGAGCGGAGCGGGTCGATCGGCAAGGAGCCGGTCTCGGTAATGAGGGCGTCCGCGGCCGGGGCTTCCTCCTGGACGGCCGTGCCTTCTAGCGGATTGGAAAAGTCGTTTGGCGAAGGCGAGGAATCCCACCGCGGATCGAGCGGCTCGTCCGCCGCTTCGCGGCTTTCCAAGATCAAGTCATCGGCCGGGGTTTCGACTCGGGCGGGAGAGTTGGTCGTCGCAACCAGCGAGATTCCCCCCAGCCCGCGCTCGATGTGAATCGTGACCAGGGCCAAGACCATCAGCGCCAGGCCGTGAACGACGGCGCTGATGAGGGCGCTCACCGGGGGACGACCGAAGATATCCCAGTCCAAGTGCGACGCGGTTCCTTCCTTGGCCGGCGACTCGGCCTCGCATCCCGGTAGCCGGCCATGAGATGGAGAGCCGCCCGGCGTTCCTGCTTGGGGTGGGGCAATCGCTACCAAGGCCACATCGGAGGCCGAATCCGAAAGCCGGCGAACGGCCTTTTCACCTTCGGAAGTCTGAGCAGACAAGGAAGACTGCGATGGCTGCGGCGTTTGATTGGGA
>JAAZNR010000088.1 GCA_012798155.1 Thermogutta sp.
CAGGGCCAGCAATGTGCCGACCACGCACCATTTGCCGACATGTCGTACGTTCATATTAGTCCTCCTTTGTGAGATCGAACTCATTATTCATTTGTGTGAGCTAGGTGATCCGAATTCGTTTAAACGAGCACGCTGATCCGAGTAGTCCCCATCCCGTGCCTCGGATAGAGCCCATCGCACGGCCGGAAACCTCGCTCATCATGGCGAGAACTCCGTCGCCGCCGCCCCACGGCGACTGCGGCTCCGGCACGAGCACCTTGGGCACGCACTCGCGCAGCCGAGCGACGCACTCCAGCCCGCTTACTGCCGTGACTAGCTCAAAGCCCTTTCGCGAAAGAGGCTCTCGATACGTCAGCGGGAGAGACTCATCGGGGTCGGCCATCAAAACTCGAAGGGGCGTTGAACCATCCCACGTGGGTAGAGTGCCCGTGAACAGCTACTGCACTGGAAACCCAGTCTCCCGCTACCTCCAGTAACCTCTCCTGCTGAGCCCGCCTCCCAGGAACGACAGCACCGCGAGAATGAGGAAGACCACGAACACGATCTTCGCCACTCCCACGAAGGAACCGGCGATTCCTCCGAAGCCCAGCAGTGCAGCGATCAACGCGATGACGAGTAATCCGACTGCTAACTGTAACATGGTCACGTTCTCCTTAAAGAATGGTTGGGTCCGGTTGGCGAAGTGCCGACAAAGCCCGTGACGGACATCTCAAAAGCGCAACATTGTTTGGGGCGGCCGAGACTCTTGAAGCGCGCGCTCAACGCTCCGGAATCGTCGGTTTCATTCCCCTACCTTCGCACGCAACTCTGCCTGGATGTGCTTTCTTTTCCCTCCAATTCTTGTTGAGGTCCCGGCTTGGGTCTTGCGAGAGTTCGCTTACCCTTTAGTAAACTCTGGTGCGTGGCCATCGTCGCTGACCGCATTCACGGCATTTCGTTGCATAAGGTCTCTCGCGGAGTCGCATCGGGCGGTCCGCAGCCATCATCCCTCATTCTCCCGCCGGCCCATCTCCTGGTTCGCCGCCGGGGGACTGCTCTCCGGACCCTCGCGCTGACCCCCGGCTTGAAGTCGTTCCCACACCTCGGAACGATGGACGGGAACATCGGGATCAACTTCGAAGCCCAGCTTCACGGTTGTGCCTTGAATCCCCAGCACCGTGACTTTCAACAGGCGCTGAAAACCGTCGGACCCTCCGACCACGACCGATTGTCGGTTCTTTCTGGACAGGACTAACATGGCGATCCCTCCGTAGTGTGCGACTCATTTCCGTTCCAAGCGTCCGCTGCAATTCTGCCGGCGAGCCGAAAGACCTGCACCATCGTGCCGCTCGTGAATGCGTGCACGACAGCGCCGGTTGTCGTTTCGACTTCCGCCGCGGCTTCGCCCACCGCCACCCCGGTGATGCGCTTGATCTCCTCTCGCAGCGAGTCGACCGAACTCTTGAAAAGCTGTCGATGGAACTCCTGCACCTGAGCCGCGCCCTCGGGGGTGCCGGCCAGGGCCTTCTCGGCGGGCGACAGCGCCTCGTGCAGCGTGACAACCAGCGTGTCATCGCTCAGGACCACGGTCACGGCCTTCGGCCGATAACCGGTCCGCCGCTCCTGGAACACGCTGATCGCCTCGGCGACCTGCTCCGCCATGGTTGGATCGATCTTCTTCATCGGGCTATCTCCTCGTTCTTGGCGAGCGAGTGTGATGAGCCGCGAAATGCCACGATCACGCCCTCCGCCGGGTTCGCGATTCCACGACTACTTACCAGCTTGCCCACCTGACCCGCCACGCGGACCCCTGCTTTCAGGGCCGCGCACCCACTGCCCTCGTCGCCGTCGACGACGATCTCCAGGTGGCTCAGCTCAAGCTCGGGAAGTTCCGCCTCAACGCAGAGGTTGTTCTCGTCCTCCCATGCGTTGAGCGGCGGATAGACACCACGGGCAAACCGCCGCAAGTCGTTCAGCCCAAGACGGCCTAACCACTTCTGCATTTCTTTTTGCGGCCGATTCATCTCCGGCCACGCCGTGTCCAAAGGATGCCGCCGGGTTGCCAACATGTCTCTGCGCCTTCCTGTGAAACAACCGTTCGTCCGGACCACCACGGCGGACAACAACAAAAAAAGCCGACGCGGCGGAACACCCGGAGGTATTTCGCCGCGTCGGCTTACTCACTACCAAGCCACCCGGCACGGCCGGGTTGCTCTTTATCTAGTCGTCCGACTCTTTCGCCGGCAAAGCTGCGGTCGATCGAGCCGCAACCTTTCCAGCACCTTAATCATACGCGGCTGAGCGGCGAAGGCAAGAGCGATTCTTTCCTCTTCTCCTTGCATCCGCTATCATCCTTGTTGTGGGCCGCTCGAACACCCACGCGAACAAAAGCCGTGTCCTAGCCGCAGGTTGCATTCATCGGCAGTCCGGCAGGAGCGATCCCGGCGCCGCTAGCGTTCCGCTGTAGAAGAAAAAACTGAACCTTGGATAGCCTCCACAGACAGGGGGTAGCGCCGTGAAGACTCTGGGAGAACTCGAAGCTGCGATTTGCGAAGGAGTCACTCGCTTCGAGCGGGACTACATGGGCCGAGGACCCAAGGACATTCGCACCCACCTGCTCGGTGATCTCCTCGTGGTCCGCCTTCGAGGCGTTTTGACCGTGGCGGAACAGCAACTAGCAAAGTCGCTCCCGGCCGAAAAAGGGAGGGACTTGCTCAAGCAAGTACGGGCCCACCTGGTGGAGACGGCGCGGCCGGTCCTGGAAGCGATGGTCCAGGAAATCACCGGCGTCAAGGTGGTCACCATGCACCACGACATCAGCACCGTGACCGGCGAGGAGGTCCTTCTCTTCACCCTGGCCGAACCGCCTGATTTCCGTGAGGCCAAGAACAAATAGATGGGAAATGAATGCCGCTGATATTTTCGCAAGTCTTTATGGAAAATAAGTCTTTACGGGAAATAGATCTAAGCGAAAGCGGCCTTCTAAGCTACAAAGGTGTTATTGCACACACCCCAAGCAGCAAGGAGGCCGCAGCGAGTAATTGTACCCGATGTTCCTTTGGGCAACAGATCGATTGGTTCCGCCAGGTGGCACTGCCGGGCAAGCCGGCAGCGGCAGCCACAGGCCGTACGTTCCAACAATTTTGACCCGCCCGTTGCCAGGCGGTTGCCGGGGCTTTCTCCGGCGGCTATTCTGAACGGCGCTTGCTTGCCGTTTCCCA